>CAZXSM010000036.1:0-21391 GCA_964643255.1 uncultured Lachnospiraceae bacterium | reverse complement strand
TTATAAACTTAGACTTTGCTGATGTTCAAACTGTTATGAAAGATAAAGGAGTAGCACATATTGGTATAGGAGAAGGTAAGGGAGATAACAAATGTATTGATGCTGTTAACGAAGCAATTACAAGCCCACTTCTTGAAACGACTATTGAAGGTGCTAGCCATGTAATTATTAATATATCTGGTGATATTAGTTTAATAGAAGCTAATGAAGCCGCAACAATGATTCAAGAACTAGCAGGAGAAGAAGCTAATATAATATTTGGTGCTGTATATGATGATTCCAAGCCAGAAGAAGCGGCTATAACTGTTATTGCAACAGGTTTAAACCATCAGGTTCAATCTGGTGCTAAGACTTATAGTTCAAGGTCTGGTGTAAGTACACCTTCATTCTTAAAACAGGCTGATACTACAAAAACCAATTTTAAAACAGGCTCAAATTATAATAAGCAGACAAGTACTTCTTATTCTCAGACTGCAGCTGCAAGTGATAATAAAAACCATGACATACAAAGAAATGGAAGTCAAAGAACAAATTCGGATTCTGGTAACATTAAAATTCCTGAATTCCTACAAAAAAATAGAAATAAAAAATAATACATAATATTTACTCATAAAACTCCCTAGTGGAAATGTTATCTGTTAAAAACAGAAATCATTCCTACTAGGGAGTTTTTTATTTGTCTTTATTCTAGGTTTTTTGCATAAATATAAGACTATAAGAATGTATCTTGTCGGATTGATGTGAGAAATAGAAGAAGAAGACGATAAATAAATGGATTCTTGGCCAGGGTTTGACAAAAAATATGAGACATAATAGTTATAATAATATAAACACTAAAGAAAAGAGGGGAGGAATTGTATCTTGAGGTTTACGTAGATGTTATCTTTATTATAAACTTTGTCATGGATTATATATTACTTTATATAGTAAAAAAGATCATTAAAAGAGAAGTTTCATATGCAAGATTAGCTTTAGGTTCATTAGTAGGAGCAATTTGCGCTTGCATATTAACCTTAATACCTAAGTTAAATCAAGTTATACAATTTATCATTTCTTATTTAATTGTTTGTATTTTTATGGTTTGGGTTACATTTAGACCTAAGTCTATAAGATCCTGGGTTAAATGTGTGGTAAATACTTATCTAATAACCTTTTTAATAGGAGGCTTGTTTAATTCATTATATTACCATTCTATGCTAGGATATTATTTTCATGAAATAATTAATGGCAGATTTTTTTCCAGGTTAAATGGTCTAAAGTTATTTATACTTACTTTAATAGCTTTTGTTTTAATATTTATAACTAAGAAAGTAATTAAGACTTTTCTTAAAGAAGATGAAATAATATATGAAACAAAGATATATTTTCGTGATAAAAGCATTTCATTAACTGGTTTATTAGACACTGGAAATAACTTATATGATCCTATTTTTGGTAAGCCTGTCAATATAATAGAATACAGTGCTTTAAAAAACTTGTTATCAGAAAGTCAAATACAATATATAGATAAGTGGCTAACAGATTCAAAAGGTAATTCTCTTAAAGAAATAGAAAAAAATGAGACAATTAATGTTTATATGATTCCTTATTCTTCTATAGGTAAGAAAAAAGGCTTATTAACTACTATAGAAATTGATAAAGTGGAAATAATAAAAGGGAATGATAAAATTTGTAATAAAAATGTTTTAGCAGGTATATGGAATGGGAAATTTAATAAATGTGACAAATATCAGTTTATTTTACATAAAGATTTAATGTAATTGGAGGGAAAAAATGTTACTTAAAATTAATATGCCAAGTAAAATACAGTTTAGGATTATACCAGATCTTAAGAATATGTTTTTAAATAGATCAGGAGAAATTCATTACATAGGGGGATCAGATGTGCTTCCAGCCCCTTTAAACAAAGAAAAGGAAGCAGAGGAAATCGCTAAACTGGGAACTGTTGCTGAAGATGAGGGGAAAGCTACACTTATTGAACACAATCTAAGACTTGTAGTCTACATAGCTAAAAAATTTGACAATACTGGTATAAACATAGAAGATCTTATATCCATTGGAACTATAGGCTTAATTAAGGCTGTAAACACCTTTAATCCCCATAGAAATATTAAGTTAGCAACTTATGCTTCAAGGTGTATAGAAAATGAAATACTCATGTATTTAAGGAGAAATAACAAGACTAAAATGGAAGTTTCCATTGACGAACCTTTAAATGTCGACTGGGATGGTAACGAACTATTATTATCTGATATATTAGGTACAGATTCAGATATAACATCTAAAAATATTGAAAAAGAAGTAGATAAAAAACTACTAAATAAAGCTTTATTAAAATTAAAAGAAAGAGAAAGAGTGATAGTTCAGCTAAGATATGGTATTGATACAGAAGACGGAAATCAATACACTCAAAAAGAAGTTGCAGACTATTTAGGAATATCCCAATCATACATATCACGACTTGAGAAAAAAATTATCAAAAGGCTAAAAAAGGAAATGTTGCGTTTTCAGTGATATATCAAGTTTCCTAGCATGTGGAAATTATTTCAATTTTAAAAACCGTATAATGAATAACTTTATAGTGAATCATTAAAGTATAAGTAATGATTTGGGAGGTTATTATTATATGGCTCAGTACAAAGTGGAAATAACTGGTGTAAACACATCGCAATTACCTTTAATCAAAAATGAAGAGAGAGAGGAAATATTTAACAAGGTTCTTTCCGGTGATAAAACTGCCAGGGAGAAGTATATTCATGGAAACTTAAGATTAGTACTTAGTATTATACAAAGATTTACCAACAGCAAAGAAAACGCAGATGACTTATTTCAAATAGGATGCATAGGTTTAATAAAGGCTATAGATAATTTTGATATATCACATAATGTTAAATTCTCAACTTATGCTGTACCTATGATTATTGGGGAAATAAGAAGATATTTAAGGGATAATAAAACGATTCGTGTTAGTAGGTCACTTAGAGACACTGCATATAAAGCGATTTATGCAAAAGAAGCTTATACAAAAAAATATGGCAAGGAACCTAATATAAGTGAAGTGGCTAGTGAACTTGGAGTAAGTAAACAAGATATAGTAGCTGCTTTAGATGCTATTCAAACACCTATATCCTTACATGAACCAGTATATAATGACGGAGGAGACACCTTATATATAATGGATCAAGTAAGTGATAGTAAAAATTTAGAAAGTAACTGGGTGAAGGATATAGGTCTAAGAGATGCAATTAAGCGCCTGCCAGAAAGAGAACAAAGAATAATAAAGCTACGTTTCTACAAAGGTAAAACTCAAATGGAAGTAGCCGAGGAAATAGCCATTTCACAGGCCCAAGTTTCACGCCTTGAGAAATCGGCCTTAAAGACTATGCGAGGATATTTAATGCAAGACTAACTATAACTAGATCAGATAAAATTCATGGTGAAGGGAATAATAAATCCAGTATACGCCTTAAGTGTCCTAGGAAGGCGGATATAAGGATATATTATATTCCCTTCACTATTTTTATCTTTTCCTTAATAGTTTATTTTATATAGGGCTTTTTCGGAATCGATGTCTACTAGGATTACATCTTCACCTATTTGGGTAATGCAACAGTAACTGATTATGTATTCATTTTCACGGCCTAGAATGCCCCAAATTTTACAAGGACCGGGGATTATAATTTTCAGAATTTCTCCAGTTTTGATATCAAATATTAGGTCACAAATATAACCTAAACGTTCTCCGTCTCTACAATTAATAACTTCTTTATTTTTGAAGTCTGATAACCTGGTTTTCATCATGGTAAACACCTACATTTATCTTAGTCTATAATTATATATACACACATGTATCCATATATATGCATATAAGGATGATAAATGGGAGAGAATCATATTACTTGACATTCGACATTTTTAACTTATAATTAAATTAGTTTAAGTGAGCTTTAGCGAAACATTTTGTGTTTTGTCGGAATTGCTTATTAGTTTAATGAATGAAAAGAAAGGGGAAAGCTTATGAATTGCCCGTTTTGTGATGATTCTAATACAAGAGTAATTGATTCTAGACCCGTAGAGGATGGTAAAAGTATTCGTAGAAGACGTCAATGTGATGTTTGTAGTAAAAGGTTTACTACTTACGAGAAGTTAGAGGCTTTACCTTTATTAGTGATTAAAAAGGATAATACAAGGGAAACCTATGATAGATCTAAGATTGAAAGTGGTATTATTCGTTCATGCCATAAAAGACCTGTGTCAGCTGATCAAATTAAGGAATTGGTTGATAAAATAGAAAGCATCATATTTAGTAGGGAAGAAAAAGAAATCCAAAGTTCTACAATTGGAGAAATTGTAATGGATAAATTAAAAGGATTTGATGAAGTAGCTTATGTTAGATTTGCTTCTGTTTACCGTGAATTTAAAGATGTTAATACTTTTATGGATGAATTAAAAAAACTTCTTAATAATAAATAATATAAAAGCTTGTTTATAAAATGGAGTTTTGTTACAATATAATTGGATAAATGCTTCTTTCGTTGGAGAGAGACAATGAAAGGAGTTTTTTATGTTTAGTAAAGCACTAAGTGCAGCAATTAATGGTATTGATGCATCAATTATATCAGTTGAAGCAGACGTAAGCGATGGCTTACCTATGTTTGATTTAGTTGGCTATTTGGGTTCAGAGGTTAGAGAGGCTAGAGAAAGAGTTAGGGTCTCTATTAAAAACTCTGGATTTCGTCTACAGCCTAAAAGAATAACTGTTAATCTGTCTCCAGCTGATATTCGCAAAGAAGGTACAGCCTTTGATCTTCCTATAGCAGTAGCAATTCTAACCGCATTCGGTTATATATCCCAAGAGAGTTTAAATGATACATTATTTATAGGTGAAGTTGGTTTAAATGGAGACATAAAAAAGGTAAACGGTGTCTTGCCTATAATTCATGCTGCCGCAAAGCAAGGATTTAAAAGATGCATAGTTCCCATAAGTAATATTAACGAAGCCGCTATAGTACAAGGAATTGATGTATATGGGGTTAAAGATATTAAAGAGGTATCCTTATTTCTTAATAATGAAACTTATCTTGAGCCTCATTATATTGACTTAGGTGATATCTTTACAAGGGATTCATATTTAGACCCACTTGATTTTGCTGATGTAGTTGGTCAGGATATAGCCAAGAGAGGCTTGCAAATAGCTGCATGTGGAATGCATAATATTTTAATGATTGGACCACCCGGTTCAGGGAAAACTATGCTTGCCAAAAGAGTAGCAAGTATACTACCAGAACTGACTTTAGAAGAAAGCATTAAAATATCTAAGGTATATAGTATATCTGGATTATTATCAAATGATCAGTATTTAATTACCCAAAGACCATTTAGGGCTCCTCATCATAGTATTACAACTACAGCTTTAATTGGTGGAGGTAGGTCTCCTATGCCAGGAGAAATAAGTCTAGCTCATCACGGCGTCTTATTCTTAGACGAATTACCTGAGTTTGCAAGAAACACACTAGAAACCCTTAGGCAACCTTTAGAAGAGGGACAAGTAACAATTACTAGATTGCAAGGATCTTATAACTTCCCTAGTGAATTAATGATGGTTGCTGCTATGAATCCATGCATGTGTGGCCATTATCCAGATCGAAATAAATGCAATTGTTCCCTTAGCCAGATAAAAAGATATTTAGGGAAAATAAGCAAGCCACTATTAGACCGTATAGATTTGTGTGTTGAAGCCTTACCTCTTGCATATAAGGAACTAGAAACACGAAGCTTATCAGAATCATCGGCTTCAATTAGGGAAAAAATAAGACAAGCTAGAAAGATACAGTTAGAAAGATATAAAGATAAGGAAATTATTTTCAATTCACAACTTAACTCAAGAATGGTTAAGAAATATTGTAAAATAGGAAAAGAAGAAAAAGAAATTCTAGAGTATTATTATGACAAATTAAATCTTTCTCCTCGTGGTTACAACCGAGTACTTAAAGTTTCAAGGACAATTGCTGATTTGGATGGATCAGTAACAATTAAAGCCAAACATTTAAGTGAAGCCATACGATATAGGACCCTAGATAAAAAATATTGGGATATAAGGGAATAAGGAAGGTAAATACTATGACTCGGAAAGAATATTGGAATTGGATTTTAAATATAGATAAAGTAGGATTAAAAAAGATAAAGGCCATTTTAGATTTTTATGGTTCTTTAGAGGCTGCCTATAAGGGAAATGCTAAGGAACTTGAGCAAATTAAAAAGCTAAATGAAAAAGATATTATAAATATTTCTATAAGTAAAGATATAGATAGGATAAAAAAGGATTATAAAAAATTACATAATAAAGGCATACATTTGATAACAATAGATGATAGTGAATATCCTGCAAGATTAAAGAATATTTTTGATCCACCATATGGACTGTACGTTAGAGGCAAATTACCAGATGAAAACAGACCAATAATATCAGTTGTAGGAGCAAGAAACTGCTCCGATTATGGCAAACATGTGGCCTTAAAACTATCTAAAGAATTATCTAGTGCTGGCATACAGATAATAAGCGGTTTAGCTTTTGGTATAGATGGATATGCCCATCAAGGATCTTTAAGTTCAGGTGGAGATACTTTTGGAATCTTAGGGTGCGGGATTGACATTTGCTATCCTAAAGAGAATTTTTCTTTATATATGGAAATCTCTAAAAAAGGTGGATTAATATCAGAATATGGTATAGGAAAGCCGCCACTTCAGTATCAGTTTCCAATACGTAACCGTATAATAAGTGGTTTGGCAGATGGTATACTAGTAATAGAAGCAAAAGAAAAAAGTGGTTCTCTAATTACAGCTGATGCAGGATTAGAGCAAGGGAAAAATGTTTATGCTGTTCCAGGAAGTATATATAGTAAATTAAGTGAAGGATGTAATAATCTAATAAAGATGGGAGCCAAAGTTGTAACAAGTTCCCAGGATATACTAGAGGATTATGACTACAATTACGTAAGTAGTAGTGACAATTTACAAGGAAAGATTAAGTTGCTTGAAAAAAAAGAAAAAATAGTGTATGCTAGTTTAAGTCATTCACCAAAGCATATGAATGACATTATAGGCGAGACTAATCTAAGCATTGACGAATTAAATGAAATATTATTACAGTTAGAAATAAAGAGTCTAATTAAAGAAATTAGAACAAATTATTATTCTAGTGTTTAGAAATTTTTATATAAGGGGAGATTATATGTCAAAGAATCTAGTTATAGTCGAGTCACCGGCGAAGGCTAAAACAATTAAGAAATTCTTAGGACGTAACTATAAAGTAATGGCTTCTAATGGACATGTTAGAGATTTACCTAAGAGTCAATTAGGAATTGATACAGAAAATGATTTTGAACCAAAATATATAACCATAAGAGGAAAAGGTCCATTATTAGCAGATTTGAGAAAAGAAGCTAAAAAAGCTGATAAGATATTCCTAGCAACTGACCCGGATAGAGAAGGGGAGGCTATATCTTGGCATCTTACTAAGGCCTTGAAATTAGAAGAAGACGATTATTCTAGGATAACTTTTAACGAAATAACTAAGGAAGCAGTTAAGAATTCTATTAATGAAGGAAGAGAAATAGATAAAGACCTTGTGGATGCTCAACAAGCAAGGCGTGCTCTTGACCGTATTGTAGGATATAAAATAAGTCCAGTATTATGGGAAAAAGTAAAAAGAGGTTTAAGTGCGGGTCGTGTTCAATCTGTAGCTCTTAGACTAATTTGTGATAGAGAAAAAGAGATTAATGACTTTATACCAAAAGAATATTGGAATTTAGATGTAATATTAGATGTAGAAGGAAATAAAGAAAGTCTAGAAGTAAAGTTTCTTGGAGACGAAGATGGTAATGCAATAGAAATAAATTCAGAGGATGAACTAAATGAAATATTAGATAAAATTAAAGATGAAGACTTTAATATTTCTGAATTTAGAAAATCTACCAGGCAGAAAAAATCACCACTTCCCTTTACAACTTCTACTATGCAACAAGAGGCATCTAGAAGACTTAATTTTACCACTGCAAAAACTATGAGAATTGCACAACAGCTTTATGAAGGTATTAACATAAAAGGTTCTGGTACTGTTGGTTTGATTACTTATTTACGTACAGACTCTACTAGAGTATCTGATACCGCTGATGCAAGTGCAAAAGAATATATAAGTGATAAGTTTGGTAAAGATTATGTTTTAAATAAAAAACAAACAAATACTAATAAAAAGGCTCAAGACGCCCATGAGGCTATTAGGCCTACTAACGTTAACTTAGTACCAAAGGAAATAAAGGAATCCCTTAGTAGAGACCAATACCGTCTTTACAAATTAATTTGGGAAAGATTTGTTGCTAGTAGGATGCAAGCAGCCAAATATGAAACTGTATCAATCAAAGTTACTTCTAATGGATATCGTTTTACTGCAAATACATCCAAGTTAGTATTTAAGGGGTATTTATCTGTATATAAACAAGAAAAAGAACAAGAACAAACAAATACTGTTCTTGCTTCTATGAATAAAGAGAGTAAGCTAACTTTTAATGAATTTAAGCATTCAAAGCACTTTACTAAACCACCTGCACATTACAACGAGGCTTCATTGGTTAAAACCCTTGAAGAATTAGGAATTGGTAGGCCAAGTACATATGCACCTACTATATCCACACTTCTTTCACGTAGATATATTACAAAGGAAAAAAAGAATATATTTGTGACTGAACTTGGAGAAATAGTTAACGATATTATGCTTAAAGCATTTCCTAATATAGTAGATGTTCATTTTACAGCTAATCTTGAATCTAGGTTAGATGAAATTGAAGAAGGTGAAATATACTGGAAGACTATTCTTAGAGATTTTTATCCTGACTTTGAAAAATCAGTGGAAGATGCCGAGAAAAACTTAGAAAAAGTTGAGATTGCAGATGAAGTAACTGAAGTCATCTGTGAAAAATGTGGACGAAATATGGTTATTAAGTATGGACCTCATGGTAAGTTTTTAGGATGCCCAGGTTTTCCAGAGTGTAGAAACACAAAACCATATCTTGAAAAGATAGGAGTAGATTGTCCTCAATGTGGTAAAGACGTTGTTATACGTAAGACCAGAAAAGGAAGAAGATACTATGGATGTGAAGATAATCCAGACTGTGATTTTATGACTTGGCAAAAACCATCTAAGCTTAAATGTCCAGATTGTGAAGGCTATATGTTAGAAAAAGGTAAGAATGTAGTTTGTGCTGATGAAGAATGTGGTTATTTAATTAGTAAAGAAAAGTTAGAAGAAATTAAGCTAGAAGAAACAGATTCAGAAGAAGTAACAAATAACTAGAAAATGACATAAGAGAAAGGTGATTTGCTTAATCACGGGAGGAAGTATTCATGAGTGTGGAGCTGCTTGATAAAACAAGAAAAATCAACAAGCTACTTCATAACACAAATACTGATCAATTAGTATTTGATGATGTATGTGAAGTTTTAAGCGAAATATTAGCTTCTAATGTTATCGCTATTAGTAAAAAAGGTAAGGTATTAGGAATAAAAAACAGGGATAATATAAAAGTCATTGGGCAATTAATCGCAGACAATGTAGGAGAAAAGATTGATACCTTGCTAAATGAAAGGTTTTTGAATATATTATCCACACAAGAAAACATAAATCTATTAACTCTAGGTTTTGTAGGGGAAGATATAAAAAAATATAGAGCAATAGTAACTCCTATTGATATAGGCGGAGAACGCCTTGGTACTATATTTAGTTATAAAGTTGATGAAGAATATAATTTGGATGATATTATTTTAATAGAGTATGGCACAACAGTAATTGCCCTTGAAATGATGAGGTCAATAAATGAGGAACATGATAGAAAAAGTAGAAAAGTTCAAATTGTAAATTCAGCTATATCAACACTTTCATATTCAGAACTTGAAGCTATACTTCATATATTTCATGAATTAGATGGTGATGAAGGGGTACTAGTTGCTAGCAAAATCGCAGATAGAGTAGGTATAACTAGATCTGTTATAGTAAATGCTCTTCGAAAGTTTGAAAGTGCTGGTGTGATTGAATCTAGATCATCAGGTATGAAAGGTACTTACATAAAAGTATTGAATGATGAGATTTTTGAAGAACTGGATAAAATAAAAGAAGATAAGCTTAAAGAAAAAGAAGATAAAGAATGTAAAAAGTAAAATTAATCATAAAATATAAAAACAAACTAAATATATAACAAAATATATGACATGGAATTATATATTATCATTTTTGATAAAACTTAAATATATAATTCTATGTTATTTTTTGTTTATAAATAGGAAAATATTACAAATTTAACAGTAAGCTTACAATATGTTGATAAATGTATATTGTTTATAATCAGCAAATAAGTAAAAAGCAATAAAACATGTAGATATTTTGAATATTTATAAGATATTTCCGTAAACTTATGGTATTATATTATCATATGCCAAAATATGAGTTTTTCATTGAATTTTTGACATATATTGCTTATAATAGATATATTATAGTATTATAGGAAAAAGGGGGATAATCATGATAAAATCAAACACATTTAATTATATTAATATCTTAGATAAGGCAGCTGATGCTAGTCTAGTGAGAAACGAAGTTATTTCTAATAATATAGCGAATGTAGATACTCCTAATTTTAAAAGAAGCGATGTAGAATTTCAACATGTACTTAGAAATCAGCTACAAGGTGGCGAATCTTTAGATAAAAGGGTAGCTAATGTTAATTTAAAAACATTAAACCCTACTGTATATAAAGACCACGCTGCTAGTAGTTATAGATTAGATGGTAATAATGTGGACATTGATATTGAAAGCGCTAATTTAGCAGAAAATCAAATAAGATACAATGCTATTGTGGATTCTATGAGTCATGAGTTTAACAGATTAAAGACAGTTTTAAACGGACTATAGAATGCATTTTTGATGCGTAAAAACATTTTTATTGTTTAAGTTTAACAAGTTTTTATTTAATTAAGTTTAGAAAGGTAAGGTCTTATATATGGCACTATTTAATGGTATGAATATTAGCGCAACAGGAATGACGGCACAAAGACTTCGAATGGACACAATTGCACAAAACATAGCTAATGTAAACACTACAAGAGATGAAAATGGTAATGTATATAGAAGAAAGACTGTATTATTTGAAGAAAAAAATAACCCGTCTTTCAATCAGGTTTTTTCTAATACTATGGGTAATCAAAGAGGTGGTGGCGTTAGGGTGACAGCACTAGTTGAAGATAACAAGACCCCTATGAAGATAGTATATAACCCTTCTCATCCAGATGCTGATGAAGATGGCTATGTAACACAACCTAATGTAAATACTGTTACTGAAATGACAAACTTAATTGATGCAAGTCGTGCATATGAGGCAAACGTAACTGCTTTTAACGCATCTAAGAGTTTAGCCTTGAAAGGTTTAGAAGTAGGCAAGTAATTTTACATAATTATAAGGAGAATTTACAGTGCAAATTAATGGAATTAATAATTTAACTAATTTACAAAATACAAGTAACAAGATAACTAAGGCCAATGGTAATAATAATACCTTTGAACATATGCTTAACTCTGCAGTCTCTTTATTAAAAGATACAAATAACTTAACTAATGCAGCTGAACAAGCAGAGATTTCTTATGCTATGGGGTTAACAAATAGTACCCACGACTTACAAATAGCACAAGAGAAGGCGACAATTGCATTACAATACACATTAACTATTCGTAATGCAGTATTAGATAGTTATAATGAAATTATGAACATACAGTTTTAGGATGGCAAGGAGCTTTACTAATGGGTGATAGGCTAAAGCAAGTTTCAGAGGAACTTATTAATAGATGGAATAACTTTTCAGGAAAACAAAAAACAGGAATAATTAGTGTTTTTGCAACTGTTATTATAGCACTTATTATCTTGAGTTATTTTGCTACTCAAACTGATTATGAAGTTTTAATGGTTGGAGAAAATACAAAAGATATCAGTGAAGTTGCACAATTATTAGAAGGTGAAGGTATAGAATACAAGTTAGGTAATGATAACTTAAGCCTACTAGTGGACTCTTCTAGATATTCAGATGCAGTATTGTTAGTTTATAGTAGTGATGTTCCTACTACTGGTTTAAGTATGGATGAGCTTTTAAATAATAGTTTAAACACAACTAGTAGTGAACGTAATTTGAAAAATCATTTGTATGTTCAAAGTGAAATACGAAAAAGCTTAACTAACATTGCTGGAATTAATGATGCTCAAGTGACTTATGTACCTCAAGACAAATCTTATAGTATTCTTTCAGAGAAAAAGGACTATCCTGCAAGCGTAGCATTAACAATTAGCTCTGAATTTGATATGTCGAGTGCTGCTTCTATAGCAGAATATGTAGCTTCAGCAATAGGTAATGAATCTACAGATAAGATAAAGATAATAGACCAATACGGCAATTTACTTTTTGGAGGAGAAACAGACTTATATAGTAGCAATGTAAACTCTCTGTTGGATTATCGAGAAAAACTTCAAAATACATATAATAACAATATATACATATTAATGATGAATTTGGGATTTGATGATGTTCAATCTATGTTTAACTGGTCTCTTAACATGGATAAAGTTACTGAACTTTATACAGAGCAAATACCAGCTGATGGCCAAGAACAAGGCTTATACAAAAATTATTATTCATATGAAAGTGAAAATACTTCAGGACAAGTTTCTGGAATTCCTGGAACCGATAATAATGATGATACTGGATATCAAATTGATCCAGAAACCAGTAACTCAGGTTCTAATGTAGATACTGTCCAAATAGAATATTTACCTAGTGAAAGAATTACAAATACAGAATATGAAGTTGGTGCAGTAATACCAGAAGAGTCTTCTGGAAGCATTGTGGCAACTAAGGTTGTTGCATATAAAGAAGAAGATTTAGAAGCACAAGGCTTACTTAACAACACAAGTTTTGAAGAGTATTCAAATAGCAATAGTAATAGAGTTCAAATAGAAGTTTCTGATGAAATATATAATTTGGTTTCCTTAGCTACAGGGGTACCAGAAAGTCAGATTCAAATATTAGCATATGAACAACCTGTGTTTATACCTGCACAAGAAGGAGAAACTGATTGGGCCTTAATATCTCAAATCTTTTTGATTATATTAATTTTTGCTTTACTTCTTTATGTTGTTTTTAAAGGAACGCAACCTGTAGAAGTAACAGAAACAGAACCAGAACTTTCAGTAGAAGATTTACTTGTGGCAACTCAAGAGAAACAATTAAAAGATATAGATTTAGGTGCTAAATCTGAAACCACAAGGGTTATTGAGAATCTTGTTGATGAAGACCCAGAATCTGTAGCACAGATACTTAGAAATTGGATTAATGAAGATGAATGGAACTAGGTGATAAAAATGTTTGATCAAGAATTGACAGGAGTAAAAAAAGCTTCTATTTTATTGATAGCTTTAGGACCAGAAAAGTCTTCTAAAATATATCAATATTTAAATGAAGATGAAATAGAATCCTTAACACTTGAGATTGCTAATACAAGGAGCATAGTACCAGAGGTAAAAGATGAGATTCTTAATGAATTTTATGATTTATGCTTAGGTCAACAGTATATTACTGAAGGCGGAGTGACTTATGCTAGAGAATTACTTGAAGCAGCAGTAGGTAAAGAAGAAGCAAATAACATAATTAACAAACTAACTGCATCACTTCAAGTTAGACCCTTTGAATTTGCTAGGAAAACAGAAGCAGGTCAACTTAATAGTTTTATTCATGATGAACATCCTCAGACAATAGCTTTAATTCTAGCCTATTTGCAGCCAAGTCAATCGGCAGCTGTTTTATCTGAACTACCAGTTGAAAAACAAGCAGATGTAGCTAGAAGAATTGCTCAAATGGATCAAACTACACCTGATGTGATTCATGAAGTTGAAAAAAATCTTGAAAGAAAGTTTTCAACTATGGCAAATCAAGATTACACAATTGCAGGTGGTGTAGATGCTATTGTAGATATTTTAAACTCAGTTGACAGGGGAACAGAGAAAAACATTATGGAAAACTTAGAACTTGAAGACCCAGAATTAACTGATGAAATTAAGAGAAAGATGTTTGTATTTGAAGACATAATAACTCTTGATGATAAATCAATACAAAGAGTATTACGTGAAATTGATAATAATGATTTAGCTTTAGCACTTAAGAATGCTAATGAAGAAGTTCAATCAGTTATATTTAACAATGTATCACAAAGACTTGCTGACATGATCAAAGAAGACATGGAATTTATGGGACCTGTAAGAGTTAGAGATGTAGAAGAAGCCCAGCTTAAGATAGTTAATGTTATTAGGAAACTTGAAGATGCAGGTGAAATTATAATATCAAGAGGTGGGGGTGACGAGATAATTGTCTAATGTAATTAAATCAAAATTTGTTTATTTAGATGATGAAGATCAGAAGAAGATTACTCCACTTTCAAATTTTATAACAGACCAAAAAGACAATATTAATCAAATCTCTAACAATACTAAGTCAATAGATGGAAGTAGATTTAAGCAAGAATTTGAAAGCTATAAAGAAGAACAATTATCTGTTATAAAAAAAGAAGCTGAAATTATAATTAAAAATGCAGAAGCAAAAGCTGATGAAATAGCTAAAACCGCCTATGATAAAGGTGAAAAACAAGGTTATAATGATGGACACAAAAGAGCTCTTGCCTTAGAAAATGAATTGAGTAAAAAAATAAAACAGCAAGAAGAAGATTATAGGCAGCTTATTAAAAAATTAGAACCGTCTATGGCAAAGCTTATAATTGATTTGATTTATAAGATTACCGGAATACTTGTTTCAAACAATGAGGTGATAGAGCATTTAGTTCACGAGGCAATTACAAACTCTAAAAAGAGTTCTATCTATATAATTAAAGTATCTGAAGAAGATTATGACATTATAAATAGACAAAAAGATAAAATAAAAAGTTTAGTTGATGAAGAAACAAAAATTGAAATTGATATTAATAAAAACCTAGAGAAAGACCAGGCTATGATAGAAACCGATGCAGGAATAATTAACTGTAGTTTAGATGTTCAATTAGACAATCTTTATAGAAATATAGAGCTTTTAGCAAATACATAATTGCATATTACAAGGAAGATAAAATTGATAAAAATCGATACTGAAAAATACAATGAACTACTTAATAATAATTATGTACAAGAACTTGGTAAGGTTGTTAAAGTTGTTGGATTAACAATAGAGTCTATAGGTCCAGATGCAAAACTTAATGATTTATGTAAAATTGTTTCCAAAGACAAAAAACAAACAGTTATGGCAGAAGTGGTAGGATTTAGAGATAATAGGATTTTACTTATGCCCTTTGGCAGCGTTGATGGAATTGGAATAGGCTCTACAGTAGAATGTAGCCATGAATCGCTTCAAGTTCCTGTAGGTGAAGAATTACTAGGTCAGGTATTAAATGGCTTAGGCTATCCTCTGGATGATTCGGATTTTGAAGTAAAGCAGACTTATCCAGCCCAAGCTGGACCACCAGATCCCTTATCACGACAGTTAATAACCGAGGTTCTTCCTCTTGGCGTTAAGGCTGTAGATGGAATGATAACCCTTGGTAAAGGTCAAAGAATGGGTATTTTTGCAGGTAGTGGTGTAGGTAAGAGTACACTTTTAGGTATGTTTGCAAGAAATACTAAGGCAGATGTAAATGTAATAGGTCTAGTTGGAGAGCGTGGTAGGGAAGTTCGAGAATTTATAGAAAGAGACTTAGGCGAAGAAGGGCTTAAGCGTTCTGTTGTTGTAGTAGCAACATCTGATAAACCCCCTTTAATACGTAAGAAAGCAGCTCAAACTGCAACAACTATTGCAGAATATTTTAGGGACCAAGGTAAGGACGTTCTATTGATGATGGACTCTTTAACAAGATTTTCTATGGCACAAAGAGAAATAGGACTTGCCTCAGGAGAACCTCCAGTAACAAGGGGATATCCGCCGAGTATGTATTCAGAGATGCCTAAACTTCTTGAAAGAGCAGGTAGTTCCGATAAAGGTTCAATAACCGGACTATATACAGTACTAGTAGATGGTGATGATTTTAATGAACCAATAACTGATACCGCTAGAGGAATTTTAGATGGGCATATTATATTAACTAGAAAGCTAGCCAACAAGGGTCACTATCCAGCAATCGATGTTCTACAAAGTATATCTCGTGTTATGAATTCTGTTGTAAGTGATAGTCATAAGAAATATGCTAATAAGATAAAAATGATTCTTGCAACTTATAATGAATCTGAAGATTTAATAAATATAGGAGCTTATAAAAAAGGCTCCAATAAGGAAATAGATTATGCAATATCAAAGATTGATGCAGTAAATGAATATTTAAGACAAGATACAAACACTAAGTATGAATTTGAAGAAACTATAAGTCTCTTAGAAGAGATTTTTTATGAAGATTAAATATAATACTTTTTAATATATAGAGAGCTAGGAGACTTACATATGACAAAATTTGTTTATGAAATGGAAAACTTATTAGATATAGCATATCAACTTGAAGATCAAGCCAAGTCTGAGTTTGCAAATGCAATGAATGCACTTTTAAGAGAAGAAGATAAACTTGAGAGATTGAATACTAGACAAGAATTTTATCAAAACAAGTTAACAGATTTAGTTCAGTCAGATTTTGATTTATTAGAAATACAAAAATATAAAGCAGCATTTGAAAACAACAAGATAAATATAAAAGAACAAGAAAAGAAAGTTTTTTTTGCTAACCAAAAGGTTGAAAAAGCTAGAGAAAAGTTAAGACAAGCTATGGTAGAATGTAAGACCCATGAAAAACTTAAAGAAAGAGCTAAAGAAGAATACTTAGAAGAATATAAATTACATCAACAAAAAGAAATTGATGAAATTACAAGTTATAGGTATGGAAACACTGCTAAGTCTGAGGAGGAACTAAATGTCAGCTAATGAACAGGGCAGTAAAATGCAGGATACAAATAAAAAACCCAAAAGAAATGAAAAAAGTAAATTCTTCAGCTTTATAATTTTATTACTAATTATTTTAATTTGGCTTGTAATATTTGTATTTTTAATAAAGTTAGATGTTGGTGGGTTTGGTACAACACTCAGACCAATAATAAAGGACATACCAGGAGTTAATAAAGTTCTACCTGATATATCTGATGAAGAATTAGCATATGAGAAGGACTATCCCTATTCTTCATTAGAAGATGCTATGGCTATAATTGATCAATTAGAAGAAGAAAATGGAAAATTATCCCTTGAAATAGAAGAATATAAAAATATTAATAATCAACTAGAAGAAGAAATAGCTTCTTTAGATGATATAAAACAAGAGGTTAATAAATTCAATGAAAGAGTTTTAGAGTTTGATAGAGAGATTGTTTTAAATGAAAAAGCTCCTAGTATTGAAGAATATATAAAATATTATCAATCAATTAACCCAGAAAATGCAGAAATCATATACAGACAAGTAATAAAAACAGCTGATGATATTGAGGAAATCAAGAAAAATGCCAATATATACAGTGAAATGGATCCAAGAGCAGCGGCAAGTATTTTTGAATCATTATCAAATGACACGGATTTACTTATAAAGATACTTTCTCATATGAATTCAGAATCTACAGCAGAGATATTAAGTGAAATGAACCCTGAATTAGCAGCTGTATTAACAAAAAAGTTATTTGATAATTAATAAATCAGATTATAAATGGACTAATCTACAAATGTTTCAATATTAAGTCCATTTTAATATAAAATTAATTAAAGGAAGGAGGGAAACAGAGTGTGAAGACAAATTTTATAAGTTTACCGAACCCTAATGAAAGCAAGTTAAGTAAAGGTAAGGTTAACACAAGTAAAATTGGTTTATCTTTTAGTGATTTTATGAAATTGGATACTGATAAGCAAGTTGACAAAAAAGTTAATAAAGATATAAAAAAGGTTAATCAATATGTAAACAATAAGAACAATGATGAAAGCCGAGATCAGGAAGATATAAAGGTTCATAATAAAGACCTTGAAATTGTATCTACCACAAAGGAATTTGAATCATCGACAGACATACTAGACACAAAACAATCATTAGATCATAAAGACATTAATGATTTAGAATTGACCAAAGAGCAAATAGAAGCATTATCACTTATTTTGCAAGCTGGAAATAATACTATACTTGAAGAAATTAGTAATTTATTAAATATTACACAAGAAGAACTACAAGGCTTATTAGAAGATTTTGAATTATCATCTATTGATTTGCTAGATAAAGAAAATGCATTAAAGTTTTACACTTTATTTAAAGACGATTCAAATTTAGCCAGTTTAATTACAAATGAAGATATAACTGGTGAATATATTCAATTTATGGATTTATTAGAAGAGACCAAACAAGATTTAAATTTTGTGATTGAACAAGAGCTTGGCAAGGAAGATATTGATTTTGACATTTTAAGGTCCAAACTAGCTAGTAATAAGGAAAAGTTAATCATTGATGAAAATCAAACAAAACAAAATAATCAAATAGAAGTAAATGATTCAAAAGCTAACGATACCAGCAAGTTTACTTCAAGTAAAATTGATCATCAAAGTGATAATAAGGGTTTTAATATATTTGTTGACAATCAAAAGGACAATAGTTCTAAAAGTGACGATAGAGACAACAAGTCTATGTTAGAGCAGAATAATGCCAGGTCAAATGAAGTAAACAACAATATAAACCTTAACCAGATTGACAATCAAGTAAAAGACATGATTAATCATTCGAAAGATATTTATGAAGTGTCAAAGCAAATAATTGACCAAGTAAAAGTTAAATTAAGACCTGATCAGACAACCCTTGAAATAAAGCTATATCCTGAACATTTAGGAAAGTTAACATTAGAAGTAGCCTCAAAGAATGGTCTACTAACAGCTAAGTTTATAGCTGAGTCACAGATAACAAAAGAAGTGATTGAAAGTCAATTGAATGTTTTACAAGAACAATTACATCTACAAGGTATTAAAGTTGAAGAAATTGAAGTAGAAGTTGGGATATCACAATTTTTTCATAATGAAGAAAACAGACAAGATTCAGATCAAGCTAGACATAATCAAGGAAGAAAGAATACTTCAAGCTTTTGGCAAGGTGTAGATGAAGAAGGTTTATTTGATAATTTAGTATTAGACGATTTACTAATATCTTATGAAGAAAACAATATTAATACTAACACTGTTAATTATTCGGCCTAAATTTTACAAGGAGGTGTATAAATATTGACTAACAATATAAACCATATACAAACTGTTAACAATGGAGTAATAGAGAATACAAGGCCTACTAACACGAGTAACAAGTCAAATGTTAGCAATGATTCACTTGGGAAAGATGCTTTTTTACAATTATTAGTTACACAACTTAAGTATCAAGACCCCTTAAATCCTACTGAGGATACGGAATTCATTGGCCAATTAGCTCAGTTTTCTCAATTAGAAACAATGCAAAACTTAAGCCAAAGCTTTACAAACACTCAAGCATTTAGCTTAGTAGGAAAAGAAGTAGTTCTTAAGGTTTCTGATTCAGCAAACAAACAAACCTTTGTAACAGGTAAAGTAGATTATGTAACTATAGACAATGGAAAAGCTTATGTTACTATTAATGAAAATTCTTATAGTATTGATGATTTATATCATTTAGTAGATGAAGACTATATTCCTGAATCTATGAAAGATGAAGTGGAAATACAAGAATTGGAAGGATGATGATGGCATGAATAGAATTAATAAAGCAAACTATAATTCTATTGATCAAGTAAGAAACAAATACTTGACCAAAGAGGACAATAATAAGACAAAAGTAAACAAACATAATCAGCCATTGTTTTCAGATGTACTAGATAATGTATCAAAAGACATAGAAAACAGTCAAATAAAGTTTTCTAAGCATGCAACTCAAAGATTAAGTAGTAGAAATATTAACTTATCAGAAGGCCAAATCAAAAAACTAGAAACAGGAACTGACATTGCAAAAGATAAAGGTGTTAAGGATTCCTTAGTAGTGGTTGATGATATAGCTTTTATAGTTAATATAAATAGTCGTACTGTAGTTACGGCAGTAAATGAAACAGAAGAAAAATCTTTTACAAACATTGATGGAGCTGTAATAATGTAATGCTGGACCTTTTAAGGAAGCATAGGCCTTTGACTGATAGATAAGGCCATTACAGCTATAATAAGGAGGTCATTTTTTATGATGCGATCACTAAACTCTGGTGTTTCAGGCCTAAGTGCTCACCAGACAAGGATGGACGTTATTGGTAATAATATTGCCAATGTTAATACAATAGGATTTAAATCAAGTACAGTAAATTTTGCAGATGTTTTTTATCAAACAACACAAAGTGCAACTGGCCCTAATGCTGAAACAGGAGCCGCAGGTAGAAACGCTCTTCAAATTGGTATGGGTTCTAACGTTGCCAACATAACAAAATCAATTGAACAAACAGGTGGAACTCAAAGGACTGATAATCCCTTTGATATAATGATTAACGGTAATTCATTTTTTATAGTTAATAATGGTGGTTCTAATTACTTTACAAAAGCAGGTTCATTTGGAATTGATGGAGCAGGTAATTTATCTACTGCGGATGGTTCTCTAGTAATGGGTTGGGGAGTAGATCCTGGTAATCCAAATAGAACAGTAGCTGATAATGTATCAGCACTAAGAATTATGTCACCTGAAAACCTGTTTGCTTCACCAGTAGCAACTACTGATGTACATATAACAGGAAATATTGATAGTAAAGACACTCAAATTGCGTCAGAAACAGGAAAGACGGTTAGTATATCCTTCTATGATAGTATGGGTTATGCTTATTCAGGTCAATTAAAGCTTGTACAAGCTAAAGAACTAGTTGATAATGTAGAAAAACCTATAGAACACCAGTACTCTGTGAGCTTAATGGATATTACTGATGAGAAGGGGGACTCAATATTTGTCAATGAAACTACAGATAAAAATGGTATTACAACTTATTCTCCATCTGATATTAAATCCTTTGTCTTTGGTGGAATTACATATGATGATATAGTTATTGAAGCTGATGGAAAGGTTACATTAAAAAGTGGTGAAGGTTCATCACCCCCAGTTCTTAGATTTAATAATGATGGTTCGTTTGCTGGAGTTGCTGGAGTTATAGAAGATGATACTGAAACTAACTCTGATTTATTAAATAGTTTAGACTTAAGAATAAATCCACTTGATGGTGGTGTTGAGAATACTGAAGATTCATTTGAAGATATAAGTATAGATTTCTCTTCATTAACC
>CAZXSM010000035.1:2707-21749 GCA_964643255.1 uncultured Lachnospiraceae bacterium | reverse complement strand
TTTTTTTTATATTTTATTTTATTATTAAGTGTTAAATAGATAAAAACAAAGCAATATGGTAAAATAGGTTTATTATTTAAATTTTAGGAGGAATGCAATAATGGGCGATGACCCCGGACAGACGAATATACTGTCTCAACTTATTATAGTTTTTATATTAACAGGATTAAATGCTTTCTTTGCAGGTGCAGAGATGGCTATGGTTTCAACAAGTAAATCAAAAATAAAGCGCTTAGCTGATAAAGGCGACAAAAGGGCCAAGTTGGTTCAAAACTTTCAAGAAGATGAAACTAAGTTTTTGTCAACAATCCAAATAGCTATTACCTTAGCAGGATTCTTCTCAAGTGGTTCAGCTGCCGCAAGCTTAACAGAACCTTTAGGTGGCTTTCTAAATAAAGTTATAGGAATCAACTTTAATTATGCTTCTAAAATTGCTTTTGTTACAGTAACATTATTATTAGCTTTATTTACATTGATTTTTGGAGAACTAGTGCCAAAAAGAGTAGCTTTACAAAATCCTGATAGTTTTAGCTTACATTCTGTAAAAGTTGTAAATGTAGTGTCAAAAATCTTTACCCCACTCATTTCTTTCCTAACATTTTCAACAAATTTAGTTATGAAAATTCTTAGAATGGATGATGAGGGTGCTGAAGAAAAGGTTACAAAAGAAGAAATAAAGGCTTTAATTAAAAAAGGACAATCAACAGGTACCCTTAATAATAAAGAAGTTGAAATGATTAATTCTATTATAGAATTTAATAATAAAACAGCTAAGGAAATAATGACCCCAAAGATAAATGTGTTTGCAATTGATTATTTGCAACCTATAGATCAATACTTACCAACACTTATAGAGATGGAATATTCTCAAATACCTATATATGAAGATGATATAGACAATATTATAGGAGTAATGCGAACAAAAGATTTCCTTAAAGCTGGTTTGAACCAAGGTTATAAAAATGTTGATATAAAAGACATATTATTAGAACCATACCTTGTTCCTGAAAGTAAAAACGTTGGAGAATTACTAAAAGAAATGCAACTTTCCAAAATCCATTTCGCAATACTAATTGATGAGTTTGGTGGATTTGCCGGAATTGTTTCCCTAAAAGACTTAGTAGAGGAAGTTATGGGTGACCTAGAGGATGAACGTATTGATCCTGAGATTCAAAAAATTGATGACTCTACTTATATAGTAAATGGTTTAATTACTATTGATGACCTAAATGATAAGCTAAACTTAAACTTAGTATCAGATAATTATGAAACCTTATCCGGATATTTAATTGATATAATTGGTTATATTCCTAAAGATGGAGAAGGCCAAACCATAGAACAAGATCATTTGGTATTTAAAATAGAAAACATTAAGAAGAAACGAATAGATAAAGTTAAACTATATATTGGCAAAGAGGAAAAGCAAGACAAAGAAGATATAGACTAGATTTAAATATAAAAACCCTTTACAGCTAATAATAAATGTTCCCTATCTAATTGACAGGGAACATTTATATTGGATTATTTAAAATTTTAATCTTTTTTTATTGCCATGAATAGAAGTATATTAATAGGAATCAAAGGAATCATTATATCTTACTGGATGATACTTGTTTCAAATCATGGCCTGACGGTCTTTGGTAAGGCTTTAGATCAAATTCTGACATGGCATAATATATGTGGTCGAAAACTTCTGCTTGTACACCCTCATAATCAACCCAAACAGTAGTGTCTGTAAATGCATATACTTCAATTGGTAAACCATTTCCTTCGGCTTCTTGGGGTCTTACCATTAAAGTCATATCTTTACGGAGTTTGGGGTTGTTTTTTATATAATTTTGAGCGTATGCTCTTAATATTTGAACATTAGTTATATTCATCTTGCTAATCTTCTCTTCTTCTATAATATCTGGATTAGCAGCCATAACCTCAGATTCTTTATTACTTATATATTCATTAAGACCATCTATTTCTTTATATTGGTCTAACTCTTCCTTACTACATAATCTAATACTGTTCATATCAACATAAATTTTACGTTTAATTCTTCTTCCTCCAGAATCTTGCATACCTCTATAATTTACAAAGGAATCCGTTATTAAGCTGTAATTTGGTACAGTTATCGTAGTCTTATCAAAAGCTTGTATACTAATTGTTGTAAGAGAAATCTCTGTTACAGAACCTTCTGCGTTATATTTTGGCACATGAATCCAGTCTCCAACCCTAAGCATATCTGTAGATGTCAACTGGATTCCACCTACAAAACCTAATATAGGATCCTTAAACACCAAGGAGAAGACCGCTGATAAGGCACCGATACCTCCTAATAAGGCAAGTGGACTCTCTCCCATTAAATTAGCTATTAGTAAAATTGCTGTAACTATGTAAATTACAACTTTAACTATTTGTAAGATTCCAGTAATGGGTCTAGTTTTAGATATTTCATATTGCTTATATAAAGTATCTACTGAATCTAATGCAGAAATAGCTAGTAAAACTAATATTATGATTAAATAAGTACTAACAAACTTATCTATAACCTCTGAATAGTCATTAAATAATGGTTTGGCAATATTTAGGATAATTATTGGGACCAGATGTGCTAATCTCTCATAAAATTTATTCTCTAATAGTATATCATCGAAACCACCTTTAGACTTCTTAATATATTTAGGAAGTACAAACCTTACAATCTTCCTAGATATATAAAAAGCCACAAGGCAAATCAATATAATAATTGCTGCAAGAAGTAATAAGGATAAATACTTGATAAAAAGACTAACTTCTCCACTTTCACCAACAAGTAATTCACCTATAAAATCCATATGTGTCTATCTTCCTTTCTGAGTGTTAAAGTCAAATAAGTTACAAATATTAAATAAACATTATTTTAATTTTACAATGTCTGCATATTATAGTCAAACTGAAAAGACTACTTTGAAAGGGCTTTTTCTAATATTTTATAGCTACTTTATCATTTTCTTTAACTAGCTCATTTTATCTGGGTAACAATACACTTAATACAGACATTTTCATATAATAGTATAAAGTTCTATAAAGTAGGATGAGATTTTTATGATAATATATGTCGTTGAACCAGGTGATACAATAGAAAGTATTGCGACTGAATTTGATGTTGATGCTGACCGACTAGTTGTAGAAAATGGGATTCCAAATCCGGAAAATCTAGTAGTAGGGCAAAGCATTATAATACAATTTCCTCAGACAAGACACCAAATCCAGCCAGGTGACACCTTGTTTTCTATCGCTGCAAATTATGGTGTTGAACCAATGAAAATACTCCAAAACAACCCCTATCTAGCTGCCGAAGAAGCTCTAGAAGTTGGAGAAACAATTGTAATATCCTATGTCCAGGATGAAGAGACCTTAGGTGATATAATTGTAAATGGTTATGCTTATACCTTTATCGATAGACTTGTACTAAGACAAACCCTTCCTTACCTAACCCACCTCTTAATATTTACCTACGGATTTACAGCTGAAGGAGAATTGATTCCTCCAGTAAATGATGAAGAACTAATTGAAATAGCCGAAGAATTCGGCGTTGGTCCTATTATGGTCCTAGCTCCAATGGATACAGAAGGTAATTTTAATAGTGGTATAGCCCACAACATTTTTATAAATCCTGAAAGCCAGAATACTTTAATTGAAAATATACTAGCAACCCTTGAGGAAAAAGGCTATCATGGCATTGATATAGACTTTGAATATGTTCTACCTGAAGATGAAGATGCCTTTGTTAATTTTATACAAAACGTTAAATACAGTCTGGAGCCAGCTGGTTTTCTGGTAATGGCTGCTCTCGCACCAAAAACTTCTGATGATCAGCCAGGTTTGTTATATGAGGCCCATGACTATGAAAGAATTGGTAATATAGTTGATTATGCCTTGTTAATGACTTATGAGTGGGGATATCTTTTTGGTCCACCCATGGCTACAGGTCCTGTAAACTCCATTAGGCTAGTGTTAGATTACGGTGTGTCTGCTATTGATCCAAATATAATACTAATGGGAATCCCTAATTATGCATATGACTGGCCTCTTCCATTTATCCAAGGACAAACTGAAGCTGAGGCCTTAAGCAATATTGAAGCAATAGAAAGAGCTGCTTTCTATAATGTTGCTATAGAATTTGACCCACAAGCCCAAGCTCCATTCTATTATTATACAGATGAAGAAGGAGTCGCCCATGTTGTATGGTTTGATGATGCAAGGAGTATGGATTCAAAGTTTAGGTTAATTGATGAATATAACTTAGCTGGTGTTGGTTATTGGCAGATTATGAACTTCTTTCCACAGAGTTGGATTGTGGCCAGCACTTTATATAATATAATTAAGGTATAGGGTGGTTTGAACTACGTATCTTGTATTTATCTTGTAATTAGTAAGATACAAGTGTTATAATAATAAAAGTTTATATTATTATTAATAACTACGCACAATAGGCCAATTTCTTAATATACTTGGAGGTTAATATATGTACAGCTTTACAAATGATTATAGTGAAGGAGCACATCCTAGAATACTTGATAAACTAATAAAGTCTAACCTAGAACAAAATAATGGTTATGGTGAAGATATACACTGCAAAAATGCATCTGATTATATAAAAGAGCTAATTAATAGAGAAGATGTAGATATCCACTTTATACCTGGTGGTACCCAAACTAATATGGTCATGATATCTTCTGCACTTAGACCACACCAGTGCGTGATATCTGCAGATACTGGACATATTAACGTCCATGAAACTGGTGCCATAGAAGCCACAGGCCATAAGGTTGTAACTGTCCCTACAGAAGATGGGAAACTTACTCCAAAAATGATACAGGATGTCTTAAATGAGCATACTGACGAGCATATGGTTAAGCCCAAAATGGTATACATCTCTAATTCTACAGAACTTGGCACCATATATTCTAAAGCTGAGCTATCTGCTATATCTAACATATGTAGACAGAAAGACTTGATCTTATTTATGGATGGGGCAAGACTTGGTTCTGCTCTGACTTCCAATGCAAATGATCTTGATATTGCAGATATCCCGAATCTGGTAGATGCTTTTTATATTGGAGGAACTAAGAATGGTGCCTTGTTAGGAGAGGCACTTGTTATTTGTAATGGTGATTTGAAAGAAGATTTTAGATACATCATGAAACAAAAAGGCGCTATGCTGGCAAAAGGATTTGTTATAGGGATACAGTTTGAAGTTTTGTTTGAAGATGATCTGTTTTATGAATTAGCTGCCCACGCAAATGATATGGCTGCTGACTTGGCAGAGGTTATTAGGGAAAATGGATATGAATTTTATTTAGAACCGGTTACAAATCAGTTGTTTCCAGTTTTTCCTGATGATGTGATTGTGGAATTATCCAAGGATTTTAAGTTTATGATACAGAAGAAAATAGATGATGACACAAGTGTTATTAGGTTGGTTACCTCCTGGGCGACAACCCCTGGAAGTATTGATGCCTTTGAAGAGAAAATTAAGGAATTAACATGAAATTGATTATAAACTTAATAGATGGTCAAGTAGGATAAGTCTATAAACAGCATTAAATATGGGTTTTATAAATGATTATATTGTAATCACTTATAAAACCCACATTATTATTAAGCTGCCTTCTTACTAGCTATTTTTATATATAAGATATATAATTATCTTGTGTTTTTGTATTTTTACTTATTATACATATTATTTCATCACCTGGGAGACTTACAAATGAAAGCTAAATTAACAAATAAATTAACAGGCAAATATTTAAATGTCCAAATACTACTCAACGGACTTAATTGTGTAGTAGCAGCATATGCTGCTATCTTTCTAAAATTTAAAGGATTTACTAATACAGAAATTGGTTTCATCTTATCTATTGCTGCTATTTTATCCATTATTATTCAACCTCTAATTGCTTCCTTTGCAGATAGTACTGATAAATATACTTTAAGGCAAATTTCTATGTTTATTGTAGGCTTAAACGTGATTTTTTCCTTTATCATTCTATTAGGTAAGGAAGTAAAGCCTGTGATATTTGTTTTTTTCCTTCTTATCACTGCAATTCATGGCACCCTATCCCCTTTAACGAATTCACTAGCAGTAGAATATATTAACAAGGGGATCTTTATTAACTATGGATTAGCTAGAGGTTTAGGTTCTTTAGCTTTTGCAATATTTTCTATAATAGTTGGATACATAGTAGGGAAGTTTAATCCAGACTTATTAATTATTTTTGGATTGATTTTTTATATACTTGAAATTGTAAGTATTTATTATTTCAAACTTAAGCCCCATCATTTACAATACTTAACTAGATCTATTAAGAAATCACATATATCTGCTGATAGTAAACCACTTGAAGATAAGAATAATTCTATTCCTACAACAACACTTGAATTTCTTAAAAAATATAAAAAGTTTACCATGTTTTTAATAGGAATTATGCTTATGTATTATTCCTATCAACTTATAAATACATATTTCATAAATATTTTTGAAAATGTAGGTGGCGGCAGTAGTGAACTGGGAATAGCTTTAGCAATAGGTGCTACCCTTGAACTTCCCGCAATGGCTACATTTTCAACATTGCTTAAAAGATTTAAGTGTAGTTCAATCATTAAATTCTCAGCTGTTTTTTTTCTAATTAAATCTACAGTAACTTTATTAGCCACTAGTGTTCCAATGCTTTATTTTTCTCAAACCCTACAACCATTTGGTTTTGGACTATTTACACCAGCTTGTTTATATTATGTAAGTATAGTAATTCCTGCAAAAGATTCAGTAAAAGGACAAACAATGGTTAATGTAGCAACTTTTGGCCTTGCATCTGTTCTTGCAAGCTTAACAGGTGGGATTCTCCAGGATACTATAGGTATTTTTAATATGCTTCTTATTAGTACAATAGTTACTGGAATTGGAGTCTTAATTGTTCATTGGGCGGTAGAAGATACTGGAGTCCCAGAAAATCTACCTTCTTAACCACCTGGCTAGATCCTCATAAACCTCAGCCTTATTAATCTCATTATGCATCTCATGTCTACCATCTTTATAGAACTTTAGGGTTACATCTTCCACCCCAGCTATCTCTTTATAAAGTCTATAAGTTTCCTCTACATCTTTCTTATAATTACCAACTGGATCCATATCACCTGAATATATGTAAATAGGTAAATCCTTAGGTACTTTTTTGACATTATCTTTATTAGCATTTCTATTAATTCCATCTAACATATCTTTATAGAAGCCTGAAGTACATATAAAACCACAAAGCTCATCATCCATGTAGTCTTGTATTACTTCCTTGTCTCTACTTAACCACTCATAAGGTGTATCATTTCCAAACTTATCATTATAGGCTCCGAAGCTAACCTTATTAAGGAAAGGTGATTTTTTCTTTCCACCAGTAAAAAAAGCAACTATTTTAGCCAAACCAAGACCAAGCTTCCTAGTAACTGGGGATATACCATTACTTGTACCTGATAGTATAAGTCCAGAAAACTCAGAACCATATTCACTAACACATGTTCTTGCTAGTATTGAACCCATACTATGACCAAATAATATTAGAGGAATATCCTTATGGCTAGACTTTATTACTTCTACTAGTCTATATACATCATCTACTAGTAGGTCCCAACCACCTTGTCCGAAATGGCCCATTGTTCCCATCTCTTGTCCTGTCTTTCCATGCCCCCTATGATCATCTGCATATACTATGTAACCTTGCTCATTTAAAAAATTAGCAAGATCATCATATCTAAGTGCATGCTCAGCCATGCCATGCAAAATTAGAATTACACCTTTAATTTCAACTTCTTCTGCCACATCCCACTTGTAATAATAAATATCAAGATCTTCTTTACCTTTAAATTTTAACTCTTGTCTTTTCATCTTGCACCCCTTTCATCAAAAATATCTATAAGTTATAATTATATTTTTTGACTATATGCAAATGATACAACTGATTCTAATAATTTACAACACTCTTTAATTCTTAAACTAGCTCTATTTTATTATAAAAGAATATTTACATAATCTTATGTAATAATAAGTTTATGTAAGAAAAAATTATCCATTCCATTTTAAATCAATATAACTTTTATGATATATACTAGATATCGAGGTGTAAAATGTTTACAGATTTCCAACTTACTAATGCATATAAAAATGCAAAACTTCAATACTTTGATAAAGACTCCAAATATATCTTATTCAGTGACATCCACAGAGGAGATGATAGTCCCTCTGATGAATTTGCAAGAAATCAAGTGCTTTTACTTTCAGCTTTAAATTATTATTATGAAAAAGGATATACTTATGTGGAAGTTGGTGACGGTGATGAACTATGGAAACATAAAGAATTCAAGCACATAAGACTAGCTCATAGTGATATCTTTGAAATTATGAAAAAGTTTTATGTAGATGATAGGCTTATTATGATTTATGGAAATCACAATAATTACTTGAAGAACAAATACTATGTAAAGAAATACTTATACACTTTTTATGATGAATATACCCAAGATATACACGACCTTTTTAAAGGGATAAATCCAGTAGAAGCCTTAGTTTTAAAGCAAAAGTATACAGATCAGGAAATACTAATCTTACATGGCCATCAAGGAGATTTAATGAATGACCAATTATGGTTCTTGAATATGTTACTGGTTCGATACTTTTGGAGATTTATGCATCTGGTTGGATTTCAAAATCCATCTAGTCCTGCTAGAAACTACTATAAAAGACATAAAATTGAAAAAAGGTATAAAAGATGGATTGCAAAACATAAAAAAATGCTTATATGCGGCCACACCCACAGGCCAAAATATCCTAAACTAGTTGAACTGCCTTACTTTAATACTGGTTGCTGCGTCCATACAAGGGGCTTTAATGGAATAGAAATTGAAAACAATAATATCTCCATGGTTGATTGGAGGGTTAGGCCTGATGATAAAGGGAGCCTAAAGATTGCCCGTAGTGTCATGCGTGGCCCTCTTCCTATTAAGTGTTTTGATATATCAAAACCCAAAGAGTATAGAAAGAAATCTAAAGTTAAATCTAATACTAGACACAAAAAAGGCCGGTTATAAAACCGGCCTTTTTTATCTATGTTAATTTATTTCTATTGATTTTTGGTCTGCCTTGCCTTTTGGAACAGTTATCTCTAAGGTTCCCTTGTCAAACTTAGCATATATATCTTCGTCGCTTACATTATCTCCTACTAGGAAACTTCTCCTAATAGCTCCAGCATAGCGCTCTCTACGAATATATTTACCTGTGTCTTCATCCTTTTCGTCCTTGGACTCTTGTCTTTTTGCTTCAATAGTTAAACTTCCATCTTTTAATTTAATATTAATGTCTTCTTTATCAAATCCTGGAAGGTCTAGAGCCATTTCGTAACGATCATCATATTCTTTTATATCTGTATTCATAAGGTTTGATACTGATTTTGAATTTTTGAAGAAATCTTTAAAATCATCATTGAAGAAATTATCAATTACATTGTTTGTAAATATACTTGGTCTTAACATATTAGTTACCTCCTTAAAATAACTAAATAATAATCTTTTGTTTGTTATCTTTCTTGTTTGTGTTACTTGTTTTATCTGTTCTATATATAATATAACAATAAAAATTAGCACTGTCAAGTCTAGAGTGCTAATTTTTTGTGAATTCTTTGTGAATTTTCTTCATATATAGAAATAGAAAACAATTTGACTACTAAAGACTTGATTATTTTCCAACTTCACTGTCCTTAGTTTTAAAACTTTCCATCAACATCGCTAGATGATCTTCAAGTTCCTTGTTTGCTATAGGTTGTCCATGACTTGGCAGCATTATCTTAGGATTTAACAAACTTATCTTCCTTACAGAATCTTCCCATGCTTCTTGGTCCTCAATAAAATTTAATTGTGAACCTTCTGCATTTTCATTTTCATTTTTAACCTGATCAAGGTCTGCTTTACTAACTGTTGTTGTTAAATCTCCTGGGATTAAGACTCCATCTTTTTCACGGAATAATGAAATATGACCTTGGGTATGTCCAGGGGTATAAATCCACCTAAAGTCCTTCATTCCTGGCACTGTCCCATCTTCAGGTAACTTTTTTAAATTACTCTCTATTTCAAGAGGTTCATCCGAAAAGTCAGGGACTATCCTTACGAAAAAATCCTGATACATTGCTGGAAGAGCTATCTGATAATTTCTTTCAGAAACCAAATAGGGTGTTTCTAGTTCATGGGCATATATAGAAAGATTCCATCGATCAATTATATCCTTTAGACAACCAACATGATCATAATGTCCATGGGTTAGTATGACTGCATTAGGTCTTGAATATTCCTTAAAATAGGTCTGCAATGTTTCTAATATATCATCAAATGTATTTACAAGCCCAGTATCAACTAACACCCAGTCATTAGCTTGTCCTACTATATATGCATTTACAATAGTAAAATCCAGCATAATTACATCAGGCAGGATTTTTTTTGCTTTTACCTTGGTCCGTCTCATTCCTAATTCTTCTAACATTTTTCCTCCTAAAAGTACATTTTCTTTTAGTTTGCGTTATATGAGGAATATTATGCAAATATTCATTTAAAAACATGACAAAAAAGGCCACTTGCGAGTTTCCTCACAAATGACCTAATTTAATGACCCCAAGGGGATTTGAACCCCTGATACCGCCGTGAAAGGGCGGTGTCTTAACCACTTGACCATGGGGCCAGTTTTTATGTTATTTTTACGGCGACAATTGATATATTACAACATTTTTATCATAATGTCAACATATTTTCAAAAGTTTTTTATTTATATTAAATAAGGTAAGAATATCTTAGCTAAAAGCAAAAATATGAAAAATCCAAACACATCAGTTGTTGCCGTTACAAATATTGAAGATGCAAGAGCAGGATCAATATCTATACTCTTAAGTATTACTGGAATTAAAAATCCAAAAAAGCTACCAACTATCATATTACCTATCATAGCCAGGACTACTATTAAGCCAAGATAAGGATTTCCATACTTAATATACATTACAAATCCTGATACTATTCCTACTGCAAATCCATTTATAAGTCCTAATGCAATTTGCTTTAATAATAGTCTCCAGTTTCCCTTTATATTTAGTTCTCCTAAGGCCAAACCTCTTATTACAACTGATAATGACTGACTTCCTGAATTTCCACCTAAAGCAGCTATAATCGGCATAATGGCTGCTAGAGCCACTACTTGTTCAATTGTTTCTTCAAACTGAGATATAACTATAGATCCAAGCAAGGCAGTAGCTAAGTTTACAAATAACCAGGGAAGCCTTTTTCTGACCGATTCTGATAGGCTACTATGAATTCTCTCTTCCTTACCAACACCACCAAGACCAAGTACATCTTCTGTATGTTCTTCGGAAATTACATCAATAATATCGTCAACAGTAATTACACCTAATAAGGCATCCCTATGATTAACTACAGGTATAACTGTTAAGTCATACTTAGATACAAGCAAAGAAACCTCTTCCTGAGGATCTTCAGGGTAAGCGGATATAATATTATCGTTCATTATATCTATCAAGTAATTATTTTCAGATGCTGTTAACATATCTCTAAGCTTTACTGTTCCAATTAATTTTTTATAGCTATCTATTACAAATATAACCTCTAATATTTCTGTCTCTGGTCCAATATCTTTAATTTTCATTAATGCATCTTTGATTGTCAAATTGCTTCTAAGTGCTAAATATTCAGTGGTCATTATACCACCAGCACTATCAGGTGGATATCCAAGTAAATGTTCTATTTCCCCGGAATCCCCTTTCTTCATAGACCTTAAAATATCTTTTCTTAGTTTAAAGGGTAGGGTTCCAAGTATATCAGTTACATCATCATTAGACATATATGAGAAGATTTCAATAATTTCATCAATATGAAAGTTTTCAAGTATCTTCATTTGTAAGTTTATATCTGATTCTTCCACTATTTCTGCTAATCGTTCTTTATCAACCATATAACAAAAGCGCTCTAATAATTCATCCTCTATATCTTCTAGTATAATAGCTATGTCGATAGGATATATTTCATCAAGCATTTGATATAAAAGGTCTTTGTCTTTTTCGACTAAACTTTGAATAAATAGTTCTTTTGCTTCCAGCTTCCCCACCTACTACCCATCTTATTTTCACTCTAGCCTTAAGTATAATTTTAAATATTTTATATGTCAAATAAAAATTTCCTTTTTTTAGCGTCAATTCTGTCTAATCTAAAGGAACATCAGGGTGTAATGCAACTCCCCAGAAAGCGGGTTTTTGAACTAAATGTCTATCAAATAATAAAGGATAACTTGGTTCACCAGGCTTGTTTAACCAGGAAATGTCATCGGACAATCCCCAGAATGTAACGTTGGTTATATTGGCAATATCATTATCTATAAGATCTTTTAATATAGTAAAAAGTCTTTTATACCTGGATGCCTGTTTGTTGTATCCTTCTTCTGTATTTTCTGAAGTGGCCATATCTATTTCTGTTAAATGAATTTCTAAACCTAGTTCCCCATATCTGCGTATAGAGGTCTCTACATCCACCAGAGAGGGATAATCTACAGAAAGATGGGTTTGTAAACCAATACCATCTATTAAACCTTTTTCTTTTAAGTCCTTTGTTAAGTCGTAGATATAATTACTTTTTATAGTCTCTTCAGTATTATAGTCATTGTAGAATAATTTAATATCCTCATCAGCGTATTTTCTAGCATACTCAAAGGCTTTTTCAATGAAATCAGGTCCAATTATTTGGTAATAATAACTTTCATCGATTCTATATCCCTTTGGATTAGTATTAATATTAGCTTCTATAGGATTAATTGCTTCGTTTACAACGTCCCAAGCATAGAAAATATCTGGATAATTTTCATCTATGTATTCAAAAACATTTTTAATATAATTTTCCATACGCTTTAACATAAGATCTCTAGAAACTAAGGGGGTATTATCATCATCTGAATAACCCTCTGCAAAAAACCACCTTGGAGTTTGGCTATGCCATATTAATGTATGTCCTCTAACTTTAAGGCCATTTTCTTGGGCAAAGTCTAATAAAGGTTCTACTTTATGAAAACTAATTGCAGGGTTATCATCATATTTGGAATCAGATATACATGTTTGATAATCTAATACATCATCTGCTTTTAATTCGTTTTCAGGAGTTATGGTGTTGAATTGCTCAGCAATTAGCTCTTGGCGTTCAGGAGATGTCACATTTGTACTTGCAGCTACACCAACAGTGAAATAGTCTTCATAAACATCTTTTAATGCAGGAATTTCACCTCGTTCAACCTCTGATGTTTCTTGAACTATAGAAATATCATCTACATAAAAGTCAAGTAAATCTTCACTAGCATATGATGTTTCAAAATATACAAGAGCTGAACTTGTATCTGCAGGAATTAGAATACTACCTGTAACCTTGGTCCATTCTCCTTTTTTAGCCGTTCCTGATGCAAAATCAAGATACTCATTACTGTTTCTCTCTACTTTACAATCAATCTGAAGTGTCTCTGGGCCTTCTTCATAGAATACAAAGGCACTTATTAGATAATTCTCGTTATCTTCTAAGATATCAGACAAGTCCATTTGAGCACCATTCCATGTTTCAGTTCTTCCACTAACAAAAAGAGAGTAGGAACCTTCATTTGCATGGGTATCAACAATTTCTACAGTAGCAGAACCTCTTCCTGTTAAGCTAGTACTACCACCTTCAAAATCATCCTTGAAAATGTCTTGGGAAATTACATTTACAGTTCCCATCTGCATGGGATAGTCTTCTAGCCATTCCTGGAATTCATCGTCTTCCAATTCATCATCTGACTGGTCATCCACAGCATCTGTTGGGGTAGGAGAAGAATCACCAGGTTCTTTACTATCCTTACTGCATCCCCCTAGGACTGATAAAACAAATAAAAAAGATATTAACAATAAGCTTATAAGTTTTTTTTCTTTTTTCATATTTTCCTCTGGATTTCATCCTGAAATTAGGGAATGGGCAGTATATACTACACATTCCCTTACTTGTATTATTTTATTTCACTTCACTATCTTCTATTTCTGCGAGTCTGTCTACCATTTCCTCTTTCCTATTAAACAAATCATAGAAGCAAGGTATTATAAACAAGGTAAGTAGGGTACCATATATAAGTCCACCAACCACAGCTATCCCCATTGGCTGAATTACTTCTGTCCCTGTTCCCATACCAAAAGCAAGTGGCATTAGTCCAAGGATAGTTGTTAATGCCGTCATTAAGATGGGCTTTAACCTTACTCTTGCGGCAGTTATTATTGCCTCTTTCTTTTCCATTCCACCTAGTCTTAGTTGGTTTATATAATCTACTAATACAATACCGTTATTAACTATTATACCGGCTAATAATAGGAAACCAATTAAGGCAATAAGACTTACTTCTCTTCCTGTTATATACAATCCTAGGAAACCACCTGTAAATGCAAGTGGAATTGTAAACATAACAATAAATGGTGACAAGAGTGACTGAAACTGGGCTACCATGATTAAGTAAATAAATATAATGGCCAGTACCATCATAAGTGAAAGCTGTTCAAAAGCATCATTAATTGATTCGTTCTCACCTCTAACAATATATCTAAATCCATCTGGCATTTGATAATCTTCAAGAGCTCTTTCAACATCTTCTCCTACAAGACCTATATTGTGACCCCTTTCTAATTCAGCATTTACCCTTATATATCTTTGTCCATCATTACGCATAATTGAATTTGGACTTTGACCATCTTCAAAATTCGCAATTTGAGAAAGTTTTACACTGTCTTGGCTACCATCTAGGTTTGTGTATTTGATATCTAAGTTTTCTAGGTCTTTTCTTGTCAATATTTGATTTTTATCACTACTAACAACTATACCGTAATCATATGTGTCTGTAGACAGTGATGTTGTAGGATAGCCTTGTCTTAAAACGCTGTTAATTTCATTAAATACCTGAGCTACAGTTAAATTATGATTTATTGTAGCTTCTTTATCTACAACTATTCTAAATTCAGGTGTTGATTCTTGTAATCCATCTGATATATTTCTAGTTCCATCTACACTTGAAATAATAGAAGCTACATTCTTAGCTTGTTCTTGTAAGGTATCTAAGTCATTTCCTCTAACCTCTACTTGAATTCCCGTGCCACCTAGAGCACTAGTATCCATAGTTTGAGTTTGAATATCAAGCTTCACATCTATATCCTGTGTTTTTTCTACTATTAACTCCTCTAATTCTTCATTAGAGAGTTCCTTATCATCCACTAATCTAACATATATAGAAACTGAATTGGACTCAGAATCATCTGTACCTATGCCTATCATAGCTAAACTAGATGTCATTGCACCAATACCATCAACATCTTCTATTTCTGAAATCCTAGCTATAACTTGGTTAGAAATTTTAGCTGTCTCTTGTAGGGGAGTATTTTCTTCTGTTTCTAAATTAATCATAATCTGCGGACTTTCCATAGGTGGAAATAGGGCAGTACCCCTAGAGAAGGCTGCAAATATACTTACTACAAATACTACAACAGTTAAAATTACAGTTATCCACTTGTGGTCTATAACTTTTGAAAGTAGATTACTATAGCTATTAGCTACCCTGTCAAATAACTTATTTTCTTTTTCCTCTACATTTCTTAGCATGCCTGCACTCATAGCTGGCACTACAGTTAATGATACTACTAAACTGGCAATTAGAGAATATGCAACTGTTAATCCCATATCGGCAAACAATTCTCTTGTGATTCCCTCAGTGAAAACTATAGGTAAGAATACACACACTGTAGTAAGTGTTGACGCAATAATTGCTCCAGCAACTTGAGTGGCACCTTCTATTGCTGCTTGTTTTACATGAACACCTTCTGATCTCATCCTATATATGTTTTCAATTACTACAATAGAGTTGTCTATCAACATTCCTACTCCCAAGGCCAGACCTGCTAGGGATATAACATTTATACTAACACCTGTAAAGTACATTAAAGTAATTGCACCAATAAGACTTATAGGAATAGATAAAGCAACAACAAAGGTAGGTTTGATATCTTTCATAAATAATATTAAAACTATAATTGCAAGGATACCACCTGTAATTATACTATCGTATATAGAGTCTATGAGAATATCAATATAAACTCCTTGGTCCATTAAAGGCATTATTTGTAGGCCTTTATGTGTACTTTCTAACTCCTTAAATCTTGCATTGATATCATCGGATACATCACCTGTGGCATAACCTGTTTGTTTTTGTACTTGTAAAAGTAGCCCATCTTCTCCATTTACAACGGAATAAACCTGGTCAGAATTATCTGTTGTAACAATATCTGCAATGTCTGACAACTTAATTGGGTCTATACCTTCAATATCTGGATCCATTATTATTAAATTACTTATAGCTTCAATGTCCTCAAACTTATCTCCTACACGAACTAGGTAACTTACATCTTCTTCTGTAACATAACCTGCAGGCATACTAAAGTTTTGGGCAATCAAAATTCCTTCTATCATATCTGTAGTAATAAAGTTGTCAAGTTTAGCCTTGTCTAAAGCTTCTTCTTTAGTTACTTCAAACTCTTCTTTTGCCTTTTCTAGCTCTAACTCAGCTGATTGTAACTGGCCAGTAGCCGCACCAAGTTCTATAGAAGCAAGTATCTCGTTCTTGTTTAATTCTTCGAGGGCTTGGCTTGAACTTGTCTTCCCTGATGCTATTTTATCTTTTGTTGCCTTTAGAACTTCTGCTCCTTGGTCTAGCTTTACTTTATTATTTGCAATTTCAGTAAGAGCCGTGGAGATTTCTTCATTTCCACTTGTAATAAAATTGGAAATCTTATCTATGCCTCTTATTAAAGAATCAATAATAGCTTCAGAATTACCATCACGACTTATAAGACTTGTTCTATCAGGTAAATTGCTATAGGATTCGTCTACTTGTAGCAATTGAATATCGTAATTTTCTAATACTTGTCTAACTTCTGGAATATAGGGACCATACTCTTCTTCAAGAATACCTCTTATCTCTGTAATTATCCCATCTACTAAATTACTACTAGAGTCTATCTGGTCCTTTACATAAGGGTCTTCCAAATAACTTTGTCTTTCTTTAGCCTCTTCTTTTACATTGACTAAATTTTGTTTAAGTTCTTGTAACTCAACATTAGTATCGTTTAAGCCAATAAATACATCCTGAATTTGAGATAAAAACTCTTCTATAGCAGTAAGCTGAGCCTCTTGGGATTTTATTTCTGCAAGACCCACATCTATTTCTATCTCTGCCTTTAGAATTTCTGATTGGGCATCTTGTAAGGCCTTCTTACCCTTAGACATTTCTTCACTAGCTATAGTTTTTGCATTTTCTAATTCATCTTTGCCTTTTAGAAATTCTTCTTCACCTTTATCTATTTCTTCTTCTGCTTCATCAAAGGCCTTGTTTAATGCATCTTCTATATTCTTATTAACCTTTGCTATTTTGTCATCTTCTATAATGACATGAATAGATTCTTCAAGTTCTCCATCAACTGTAACTGATGCTACACCTTCTATACTCTCTATTTCTGGTAGGATACTTTCGTTTACAAAAGCGGTAAGTTCAGCCCTATCTAAATCTTCTGAACTAACTGCTGCAACCATAATAGATATCATTTCAGGATTAAGCTTTAAAATAGTAGGATTACCTATTTCATCTGGCCAAAAACTACTAATCTGGTCAAGCTTCTCTCTCATTTCAATAGTAACAGAGTCCATATTAGCAGATTCTTGGAACTCTAATATAACTATTGACATGTTTTGTGAGGATACAGAACTAACATTGTTTATATTACTTATTGTAGCCATAGAGGATTCTACTGGCCTTGATACAGCAAGTTCCACTTGTTCAGGACTTGCTCCCTGATATGGAGTAATAACAATTGTGTATGGTAAATTCATATCAGGCATTAAGTCTGCAGATATATTTGAATATGAGACAATCCCTAATACAATTATGAGTATTACTCCAACTAGTACAGTATATGGTTTTTTAACACTAAATCGTGGTAACATAATTTCACTCCCGCCTAATTTTCTCTTATACAGACCATCTTCCTTGTTTTTTAGGCTAAAGTCAATGTTTTAATAGGATTGTTTATGATTATTTTATATTTCTTCATTACTTTTATATGATTGACTATATTTTTTAAAGCTTTCTAGGATATCTGGATTATCATTAAAGAAATCAACTAGGCTATTTATACCTATATATACTTCACCGTTAATTAAATGCTCTAGCTTTTCTGTTGCTTCTAGTAATCCTGCTCTTACATTTATTAGTATTAGAAATCTTTCCACTAGGTCATGCCGATCAAGAAGGCTCTTACCAATCTTTTCACCTAAAGGTTCCAATTTTATAACAGAGTACCTTTCGTATTTAATCAACTTCATCTCCGCAAACTTTTGAATCATTTTTGTTACTGATGGCGGCTGTACATTTAATGCAGATGCCAAAGTTGTTACCCTAGTATAACCCCTTTTTCTTGATAACCTATAAATCATTTCCATATAATCTTCCTCCGAGGGAGAAAGTAACTTTTCGTTTTTTCTTAAGTATTCACTAAAGGTAAAAAATTCTTTATCCATTTTCACTCTCCTATCAACTTATATTTAATTATATGATTGATATTATTCCTTAGTCTTTTATATGAACAAATGAAAAATTTAGGCATAATATATTATGATGTAAATTCTAGAAAGTGTGAAGATATGAAATACAAATATCGTGATAATCAAAATTATGCAGCAAACATGAGGGATTATTATAATAAGTTTCCAAATTACAGTGACCAGTTTTATACCTATGATTCAAGACCACTAGAGCCTAATCAAGAATGCTCAAGTAATGATGATATTACTATGGCAGATAATAGAAATTGGTATTCACAAAATAGAGGAAATCTAAATAATAATCAAAGAGACTATAATAATAGGATGCCTAATCAAC
>CAZXSM010000035.1:0-2607 GCA_964643255.1 uncultured Lachnospiraceae bacterium | reverse complement strand
ATGCCTAGTCTAGAGGACCAGGGACCTGAAGCAATTTCATTTAATATTAATGAAGCAGCTCTTGAAAACGATAATTTTAGGCAAGCAATTTGGACTGGAGAGTATTTTCAAATAACTCTAATGAGTATTGATGAAGGTAGTGAAATCGGAATGGAGGTCCATACAGAGCTTGACCAATTATTATACATTGTTTCTGGTGAAGGGTTAGTATTAATGGGAGATTCCATGGATAATTTAGACTACCAGGAATCTGTTTATGAAGGTTATGCAATTATTATACCTGCCGGTACATGGCATAACTTGGTAAACGAAGGGGATACACCTATAAAACTGTTTTCTCTATATGCTCCACCTGCCCATCCCCATGGCACAGTTCACCAAACCAAGGAAGAGGCTGATGAAGCAGAAGAAAACTATTAAAACAGTAAAAACTTTTGCATAATTAGAGTATCAAAATTAGAGTGTCAAAAGGAAAGCCTGCTAAACGAAATTTATACTTTTGTTCATTTAGCTTTAGGCTAACAATATCCTTTTGACACTCTGAAATTTTATTACTTTTGTTACTTAACATATTACAAGATTGTTTTGCCAATAGTTATAACTTTATCTTAATTATTCTTTTCTACTAGCTCTTCTAAGCTTCCAAATTTATATCCCATATCTTTCCATTCACCTAAGAGTTCGTCTAGAATCTCAGCATTTGTCTCAGATGTACTATGTAAGAGAACTATAGCCCCGGGATGAATTCTTCCAATTAACTTTTCAAATGCCTCTTCTTTAGAGGGTTGATCATCCACATACCAGTCTACATAAGCCAAACTCCAGAAGAATGTGTTATATCCAAGACCATTAGCCATTTGTAGGTTTTCTTCGCTATAAATACCTTGTGGTGGTCTATAATACTTTTTCATTTCCTGTCCAGTTACCTTTTTATATTCAGCTTCTAGATCTTCGAGTTCTTTTTGAAAACTATCCTTTGATGAAATCTTTGACATGTCAGGATGGGAATATGTATGATTAGCCACAATGTGATTTTCATCAACCATCCTCTTTACTAAATCTGGACTTGTTTTCATATAGTTACCAACTAGAAAAAAAGTGGATGGGACATCATGTTTTTTAAGTGTGTCTAGAATTGAAGGTGTATAGCCATTTTCAAAGCCTGCATCAAAAGTTAAATAAATTATTTGTTCATCTGTATCATCTCTATAATATGCATTATGTTTTTTTAGTTCATCTACTGTAACATTACCCCTTGGAGGCTGACTTTCTCCTTCAAAGCCAAGTCCCCAGTTTTCACTTTTATTTTTTATAGGAGTTTCTCCAGTAGAACTGGTAAACACAGCAATACTGCCTCCAAAAAAGTAACACAAAACTAAAAACCCAACTAATAGTAAGGCTCCTTTGGCCCTTGGATTGTTTATAAATTCTTTTACAGTATTTTTTATTTTCGATGGTTTAAAGGATTCCTTCATGCCATCTGTATCATTGTCTGCAACTTGAAATAAATCATCAATTTCTTCAACTTTAAATGATTCAGCAAATTCTTTAACTTTAGCAAATCTTTTCAATAATTTTTCTTTCATTTTATCCTTATAATCCTATTATGATTATTAAATTATATTGATAACCTTGGTCAATTATGCCACATTACACGGTGACAAATTTAAAAACCGAGCAGGATGATATCATCCTACTCGGTTTTATAAAGATTCTTATAACCATAATCAAGGGAGGTACATTTGATATATGATTATTGCAGAACTTTTGATAAAAACAGTTTTAGCCTTGAATGCTTAGGGTTATTGAAAATTTGATCAGGACTACCCTCTTCTATGATTTCCCCTTCATCCATAAAACAAACTCTTGTTGCAACTTCTTTTGCAAAGCCCATTTCATGAGTTACAATTACCATAGTCATTCCCTCATCTGCTAGTTGTTTAATAAGGTCAAGAACTTCACCAACCATCTCTGGATCAAGAGCAGAAGTTGGTTCGTCAAATAACATTACCTTTGGATTCATAGCTAAGGCACGAGCAATTGCTACCCTTTGCTTTTGTCCCCCTGATAATTTAGAAGGATAAACATCAGCCTTATCTTCTAAACCAATTCTACGAAGAAGACTAATAGCATTTTCCTTTGCTTCATCCTTTATCTGTTCTTTACTTGTATCTATAGTATTAAGTTGTTTTTTATCTTTTCTAAAAACATTACTTATCTTTATCAAAACATTCTGTAACCTTTTGCTTCGTAAATCGCTAATTCCAATGTGTATGGGCGCGAGCATAATATTTTCAATTACAGTTTTATTATTGTACAAATTAAATTGTTGGAATACCATACCCATATCTCGACGATGAATATTAATATCTACACTCATATCTGCTATGTCTACACCTTGAAATATAATAGAACCACCTGTTGGGTCTTCCATACAATTAAGACATCTTAAAAATGTAGACTTACCACTTCCGGAAGGGCCAATAATAGCGACTTTCTCGCCTTCTTCAATATTAATAGAGATATTTTTTAGTACTTTAAGATCTCCAAAGTTTTTATATAAATTAATTACTTCTATCACTTCTTTGTAGGCTCCTTTCCATTAGT
>CAZXSM010000034.1:0-22225 GCA_964643255.1 uncultured Lachnospiraceae bacterium | reverse complement strand
AATATATTAGAGCAAGCTTACTGTTTCACGAGCAATAGCAAGTTCTTCATTTGTAGCTATTACACAAACTTTAACTTTTGAGTCAGGACTTGATATAATCATTTCGTCTTCTCTTAATTTGTTTTTATCTTCATCAATTTCAATTCCTAAATATTCTAAGTATGAACATATTACTGCACGTACTTTTGGATCATTTTCACCTACACCTGCAGTAAAGGATATTGCATCCACACCATTCATAGCTGCAACGTAGGAGCCAATGTATTTAGCAACATTATAGCAATATACTTCTAAGGCAGTAGTTGCTTGAAGGTTCCCATCATTTGAAGCACTTTCAAGATCCCTAAAATCGCTTGAAACTCCAGATAGACCGTAAACACCTGATTCTTTGTTTAGTATTTCTTGTACCTCTTCAATTGTTTTATTTTCTTTCTTCATAATGAATTCAACAATTGCTGGATCAATATCACCACTTCTTGTACCCATAATTAAACCTTGAAGGGGGGTCATACCCATACTAGTATCTATAGATTCTCCGTTTAATACAGCTGAAACACTTGCCCCATTACCTAAGTGACAAACGATAACCTTGGAATCATCTTTCTTAAGTCCTGCAACATCATATGTTCGTTCTGAAACAAAGCTATGACTAGTACCATGAAAACCATATCTTCTAATAGCATATTTTTCATAGTATTTATATGGAAGCCCATATAAATAAGCCTTAGCTGGCATTGTTTGGTGAAAAGCTGTATCAAATACTGCTACCATTGGTACATTTGGCATGATTTTCTTACATGCATTAATTCCTATTAAGTTGGCTGGATTATGAAGTGGCGCTAAATCGTTACATTCCTCGATTGCAGCTATAACTTCATCATCAATTATAGTTGCAGAAGAGAAATTTTCACCACCATGAACTACTCTATGTCCAATTGCACCAATTTCATCTAATGAATCTATAACTCCTACCTTTTCATCTACTAGGGCTTCAAGAACTAATTCAACTGCCCTATCATGGGTTGACATAGGATCAACTTTGATTTTTGTTTCTCCCCCATTTGGAGTATGTTTAATCTGACTACCTTCAATTCCAATTCTTTCACATAAGCCTACAGCATCTGCAATTTTAGTCTCTGTATCTATTAATTGGTATTTAAGTGATGAACTACCACAGTTAATAACTAATACTTTCATGTTTTTTCTCCTTTGTTTCCTTTTAATTATTGCATAGTCGCTTGTACAGCTGTAATTGCAATTACTCCTACTATATCATTAGAACAACATCCTCTTGATAAGTCATTAACAGGTGCTGCAATACCTTGAGTAATCGGTCCATAAGCATCTGCATTAGCTAATCTTTCAACAAGTTTATATCCAATATTTCCTGCATCTAAATCAGGGAACACTAAAACATTAGCCTTACCTGCTATATCACTATCAGGTGCCTTAGATTTACCAATTGTTGGATCTATAGCTGCATCTAACTGGAATTCACCATCTATATTGTATTCTGTGTATTGTTCTTTAGCAAGCTTAGTAGCTTCTACTACTTTATCAATATCCTCGTGTTTAGCACTGCCTTTTGTTGAGTGTGATAAAAGTGCAACATATGGTTCCTCGTCTACTAAATCCTTAAAGCTTTTTGCTGAACTACCAGCAATCGCTGCAAGTTCTTCTGAATTAGGATTTTGATTTAAGCCTGAATCTGCAAATACAAAGACTCCATCAGCACCATATTCACAATTAGGAACATCCATAACAAAAAATGCAGATACTAGTTTTGTTCCTGGAGCTGTTTTTAATATTTGTAGTGATGGTCTTAGAACGTTGGCAGTGGATGATACTGCACCTGCTACCATGCCATCTGCATCTCCTAGCTTAACCATCATTACTCCATAATATAAATAGTCACTTGTTAATGTTTCTCTTGCTGTTTCAGCTGTCATTCCCTTATGCTTTCTTAGTTCTACAAAAGAATCAACATAAAAGTCAAGTTTATCTGAGTTTAATGGATCAACAAATAATGCGCCGTCTAAATCAAAATCTGAATTTGCCTTAATATCATTTTCATCACCTAGTAAAACAATATTAGCTATTCCTTCCTCAATTACCTTAGAAGCTGCTTCTAAGACACGAGCATCTCCTGTTTCAGGTAAAACTATTGTTTTCTTCTCGGATTTTGCTCTTTCTTTAATTTTTTCAATAAATCCCATGAATTCTTTCCCTTCTTTCTTATATTTTATAAATGACTTACTATTTTTGTCATATATTTTGATTATGTCCATCTTTTATTATAATTGAATTATCAACTATTAACAAGTGGCTTATTCAAGATTGATGGTTTATAATCCTTTAAAATGATATTATCTTTTTTTCTTGTAAATAATAAGTCATTATACTAATATGGAGATTAAGTATAAGTATTGATTTAGATTACATTTTATTTTAAGAGTTTTATTATTAGAAAGGTGAGGATTTAAATGAAGGTAGCTAGTATTATAGCTGAGTATAATCCTTTTCATAATGGACATGAATTTCATATAAATAAAGTTAGGCAAATAACAGGAGCAGATTATGTGGTTGTTATTATGAGCGGAAACTTTGTTCAAAGGGGAGAGCCAGCTATTATTGATAAGTATAAGCGTACAAGAATGACTTTAGATATGGGAGCTGATCTGATTGTTGAGCTTCCAGTAATCTTTGCTACTGCTTCTGCTCAGGATTTTGCCCTTGGGGCCCTTTCTATCATTGATGGCCTTGGCTGTGTTGATTATCTATGCTTTGGGAGTGAGTGTGGAGATGTAGAACCTTTAGACCAAGTTGCATCTTATTTGTTGGAGAACGAGGATGAATTTAATAAAGATATCAATAAATATATGAAATCTGGACTTACTTATCCCAAAGCAAGACATAAGGCAATACAAAAGAATAATCCCGATATGGACGATAAAATACTCTCGGCTCCCAACAACATATTAGCCATTGAATACATTAAGGCAATTAAAGTTCTAGAAAGCAAGATTAAACCTATTACATTTACAAGAAAACAATCAGACCATAACGATATATTATTAAACATTAATTCTACTAAGAAAGATAAAATAATTTCTTCTGCTAGCTCCTTACGCCACTCAATTTCAAAAAGTAGAAATCTTGATATTATAAAATCACATGTCCCAACTACTAGCTACAAAATCTTGACCGATGAATACGTAAAAACATTTCCTATATATATGAATGATTTTTCTCTACTATTAAAACACAAACTATTACAGGAAAGAAAAGAATCATTAACGGACTATATAGATGTTTCAAATGATCTAGCCAATAGAATTACCAATAGCTCATTTATTAATCATGATTTCCTAAGCTACTCTAAAAAACTAAAAACAAAACAATGGACTCAAACAAGGATTAACCGTTCCCTGATTCATATACTATTAAACTTAAAAACAAAGAATTTAAATAAATATAAAAAAGCAGGCTATGGTCAATATGCTAGAATACTGGGCTTTAACAAAAATTCCTCAAAGCTTTTGAGGGAAATTAACAAACACTCTAAAATACCACTAATCATGAAGATGAGTAAGGCTATCCAATCTCTGTCTCCCCTCGGCCTAGACATGTTAAATGAAGATATCTTTGCAGCAGACATATATAACTTGATTATTCAAGAAAAATTCAAGGAAAGTCTAGCTAATGAATTCAGACAAGAACTTATAATTGTAAAATAAGCTAAGATATTATGCATAAAGGTGTATTCATTTCAATAAATTGTATTAATGTAGAACATTGAGGCTGATTATGAATACCGATTATGTTAGAAAAAACAAAAGCAAATGGATACCTAAAATTTTAGTTGTTTTATTTGCAGGTCTAATTATTTTATTTCCTAATGATGCTTTTCTAGGCGGGAAAAACGGTTTACTACTTTGGTTTAACTCCGTCCTACCTAGTCTACTTCCATTTATGATTATATCAAATTTGATAGTTAACATGGATATAGCACGTTTGATAGGGAAGTTTCTCTATCCAGTCTTTAAATTTATATTTAGGGTTAGTCCAAATGGATGTTATCCCATATTAATTGGCTTATTATCTGGTATTCCCCTGGGTGCAAAGACTGTTTCAGACTTAGTGGCAAGAAATGATATTTCATTAGAAGAAGGGCAGTATATTCTTAGCTTTTCTAATAATGCTAGCCCTATGTTTGTTATGAGCTTTATTGCAATCTCACAGCTTAATCAACCTTCTCTTCGGTTTTATCTTTTGTTTATTAACTTTATAAGTGGATATTTAGGTGGAATATTATATTTTAAAATAGGTAAAAGAGCTAAAAACACTATTAATAAATCCTATATTCATGCTATGGAAGTTCCGGTAACCATTACGGAAAAGGAAAGCCCTGTAAAGTTTGATTTCTCAATACTGGATAAATCCATAATGGATAGTTTTGAAGTTATTACTAAAGTTGGTGGCTATATAATATTATTCTCTATTCCTGGTCAAATTATATCATCCAGCCCCCATATTAATCCATGGATTAAAATCATTTCAATTGGTATCTTAGAAATTACCACAGCTATAAATTATATTACTACTACAAGTATATCTTTACATACAAAAATAGTCTTGATTGTTGCAATTACAGCTTTTGGTGGCCTGTCTGCATTAGCACAGACTAACAGTGTAATAAACAACACAAGACTATCTATTGTTACTTATATAAAAAATAAGATAATTCAAATGTTTACAGCAGTTATATTAATAATAATTGTTATTAATTTATTCTTATAAATTTTATCTTTATTATTCTAAATTATAAAATTATACTTTTAATAAATCACTTATAATTACAGGAATTAATAATGATAATTAATCAATATCATTTAGGAATATATCTTCATCGAAATTATAGTCATCATTGTCATCAATATATTCATCTTCATTTTCAATATCTTCATATTCCTCATTGTCTTCATAGTCATCAGGGCTTGTTTCTTCATCTTGTGGAGCTTTACCAGTGGAGATAGCAAGTTCTTCTTTGTTCTCGTTAATAAGTTGTAGAGCGCTTTCTAAATCATTAGTAAGAGCTTGGAAGTCTTTATTAGCATTCTTATATGTAATAGATACAATGTCTTCTACATCGTTTAATAATTCTTCAGTATAGCTTAGAGAGCTAGCTTTAATTTGGTTAGCTTCATAATTAGCCTCCCCAATAATTCTTTCTGCTTGCTCAGAAGCACTATTAACTAATTCATTTGCTTGATTATATGCATTTTCCATTATTTCATGCTCATTTATCATGGAAAGGGCTCTATTATCAGCATCTTCAACTATAGCCTTTGCCTTTTCTTCTGCATCCTTAATTATTGCATCACGATTAGCAATAATCTTTTGATATCTTTTGATTTCGTCTGGAGTACGAAGTCTTAGTTCATCTAGTAGATCATATAGTTCATCTTTTGGGACAACGACTTTAGTTGACGAAAAAGGTTGCATCTTACAACTTTCTATAAATTCATATATATCTTCTATTAATTGCTCTATCCTACTTATAGCCATCTACACTCTCTCCTTATTTGAATTTTTCCTTTATTTTTTCTACTATGTTTTCCGGAACAAAATCTTCAATATTGCCACCATAACTTGCAATTTCACGTACTATACTAGAGCTTAAATATGCATATTCAACATTGGTTATTAAGAACACTGTGTCTACTTTAGGGTTTAATTGATGGTTTGTTTGTGCTATTTGAAGTTCGTATTCAAAGTCTGTAACAGCCCTTAGACCTCTAAATATAACGTTGGCATTCTTTTGGTCTGCATAATCTACAGTAAGTCCATCAAAAGATTCTACCTTTACATTTTTAATATCTTCAGTTACTTTATTTAATAAATGGATTCGTTCTGAAGTAGAAAAAAGTGGTTTTTTCATCTTGTTTCTAATCACTGGCACATATAGTTCATCAACTAAATTGGCAGCTCTTTTAATAATATCTAAGTGTCCTAATGTTACTGGGTCAAAGCTCCCAGGATATATTCCTCTTCTCATAATTCTCCCCTAACAATTAAGCATTTTCTTTACTAGCTTTTCTAATAAAAACATGCTTGTTATTCTTGTATTCTTTTTCTCTATAAACTTCTAATGGGCTATTATCCAAATAATCGAAAGTAGTTTTAAGCCCAGCTTCTACAATTATTATACTATCATCATGTAATAAGTTTGTTTTAGAAATAGCTTCTAGTGTATCTTTTTCATATAAACTATTGTAAGGCGGATCTATAAATATTAGATCAAACTTATTATCATGAATATTTAGACGAGAAATTGCAGCTAAAGCGTCAGAATTTAACACTTTACTTTTATCATCCAACTTGGTTCTTTTTAAATTGCTTTTAATACATTTTATGGCTTTAGGATTATTATCCACAAAATAAGCTTGTTTTGCTCCTCTGCTTAAAGCCTCTATACCAATAGATCCACTTCCACTAAATAAATCTAAAAAAATAGAATCTGCAAGGTCAAATTGTATAATATTAAATAAGGTTTCTTTTATTCTATCTGATGTCGGCCTTGTACCGTCTCCTTCTATGGTTTCAAGGTATATACTTTTTGCAGTACCGGCAATTACTCTCATATTATCTCTTCATTCCTTTTTATGCTAATTTGTATTTTACGTCTACTTGTCTTTAATAAAACTATAATCTAATTTTACATCATTAATCCTTATAATTCAACACAACATATCAAATCAACCTATTATTTTTAATTGATATCTACAATATATGTTATAAATGTCGTTTCGGCATAACTTACCTCTTCATAAACTACCTTACCAAGGGTTTTAATTAAGTCATGATTGATGTTTTCATACTTGTCTTGTTCTAGTTTTCCAACATAAATGTAGTCTATCTTGTATTTCTCTATTAAACTGCTTACTTCTTCAATATCGCTAGAAGTGTAAATGGTTTCTATATCAGCCGCTCTTTCATTAATTATTTCAGTATCTCCTCGCCACAACCACTCATGAACATACCAACCAAGGACTGTAGAATGACCTGTAAAAACAGAAACTCTTTCATAATCACTGTAACTATCTCCATTTGCTTCTAAAATTACAGAAGTCTCGGTAATATTATCGTTAATCCACTCTATAGCATAATAATCTTCAGTCATGGTATCTTTTAAAAATGCAGATGCATCCATACCTTTGTAGTCTTCCACCTTTGTAATATTTCCATACCAACTCTTAACTGCAATAGGAAAATACCCTAAAGTTGATATAAACAAGACTAAACATATGATTGTGAATTTCTTTTGCCATAAAAATCTTTTTTCTTTTAGAAACTTAACAAGGATGTATCCAAAAGATATTCCAAACATTATAAAAGCCTGATATGTGAGCTTAAACATTGTATTAGCTCTTTTATAATCTCCTGAATAGATATCTTCTACATATACTAATTCAGGTATAAAGACTAAACCAATTGCACATAAACCAAGGATTAATATAAATAAATCTGATAAATGTAGGGAATTAAAAAAACTCACTTTGTGTTTTTTAATAATAACTTTATATGACTGAACTAAATATATAATAAACCCTGTTATTAGAGTTATAGGTAAGCCCCATAAGATCAGCAGTTGATAAATGGGAGTATAAGACTCTGTTGCTAGTATGTTTGTTGATATTTGATCAAAAGACAGGGTGAAAGGTAAAGCAACAAGCTCTTCTACTAGAATTATTATAACTGCATTTATGGAGGTGAGAAGAAGTGTAATCTTTGAAAACCCATAATTACGAATCAAAGAAAATACAATCGTACCGCCCGTTACCACGAAATATATTGGGAAGTCCCAAAAATTAGTCATATGAAACAAACCAATAAAAAAACCTATTAACAAAATCTTTGGTTGAATAATTTCTCTAAGATTTTTACTAGATTTTATATCTTCAAAACTTGTAAGCTTAAGCCTTTTTGAATCAAGAAGCCAGGCGTATAGTATTGCAATTAGGGTAATTACAAAGATAATATTTAACACATGGGCATGAAGGTCACCTAGAATAAATGAATAGCTAGGATATTCGTGGATGGTTTTATCGGCTGTATCTGGATGATAACCAATATACCTAGTAGAATCCGAAAACCAATAATTAGTTCTTTCTATTCCTAACATGTCTTGAAGATTTGGAATTATATAATAAAATATGGAAAAATGCATATTTCCAGCCATTGATACCCCTGCACCTGATAGGAGTCCTGCAAGGATTGGACTATATTTTGCTTTAATATTCCTAGTAGAAAAATAATTTTTAGTCATATTATAGACTAAGGAACCAGTAAGAACAAAGCTTAATGCAGCCAAGGTCACTAACATCAAGTTATATCCATGGCTAACTGGAACAAAACTTAATTTACTTAAGTATGTAGCAATAAATTGACCAACATAATAGTAATTAAGTTTTTCTCCTGCAAACCAAAAATCTACTGGAGGCATATAATCTGCCCTCATCATAGAAGTCATAAAACCATAGTCCATAAACTTCTCTGTGCCATATGCCTCTGGTTTAAATCCTCTGATATATATAGCAAGGGCTAATATAGCAAAGAATATAATCTCTTGGTTTAAATATGTAGATGTTTTTTCTCTTATTAGGCTTTTAGCATTGGCTTTTTGGAATACTATGTAATTAACTATAAGGAAAATAAGAACCACGATTATACAAGAATAGGCTTTAAACTTAAGTAATTTTATTGATGATAAAAACCACATTAAATAGCTAGATAATCCTATTCCAATTACTTTTGAAAACAAATATCCCCTATCATGAAATTTATGAAATATCTTAGCTGTAATTGGAAGAAATACAAGGCCTAAAACTAACAAACAAAGCCACCAAAAAATAAATATATAGAAGTCATTTCTTAGTAGAAGAAATGTTATAACAACAAATATAAAAAATAAAATTATTTTTATTGATGTTTTTTTGTCTTGCATTATATTTCTCCAATCAATAAACCATGAAATTAAGAGTATTACATTTTATAGCTTTTGTTTATAACTTTATATTTATAATTTTTTATTTATAGCTTTAAAATCATCTAAGGCCTTTATACCAATTTTGACAATCTTAGGTAAGTTAATAGAATTTACCCCACCCTGTCTTGGCAAGAATGTTATTGGTAGGTATTTAACTCTTAATTCTTTTTTTATAAATATAACAGATATAATCACATTAGTTAAGTTATAGTCTTTAGGAATAAGATCTATATACTTTTTCAATGTATTTGCATTCATAAGCCTATAGGGTGTATTAGCATCGGTAACCCTAACATGAAATATTAAAAATAATATTAGTCTTAAAACCCTACTTACTAATATTCTCAAAAACCCATCTTGCCTATTGTTCCTATTGCCAATAACCATATCATAGTCATCTCTTATATTCCAAAAATCCTTAAACTCACTAGTCAGTGTTTGCCCATCTGAATCAGTTTGAAATATATAATCTGCACCACTTTCTATTGCATACTTATATCCATATAAAATAGTAGCTCCATGGCCAGAGTTTGGCTTACTAAGAACTATTAAATCCTTTTTGTTTTTTGCTTCTTCATTAAGAATTGATAAAGTATTATCCTTACTTCCATCATCAATTACTACTAATTTACTTCCCTTAGAAACCCTATCTACAACCTTATACCACTCATTAATTACGTTTTTAATATTCTCTTCTTCATTATATGCAGGTATAATAATATATAACTTATCCATTTAATCCCTCATTAAAAGCATCAAGGGCACTACGAACTACAGCATCCATATTATAGTATCGATATTGAGCTAATCTACCTAAAAATATAACATTTTCTTCTTGCCTCATATCTTCTTCATATTGCGCAAAATGTGCTCTGTGTTCCTTTGTTGGAAATGGATAATAAGGTTCTCCATCTGCCTGTGGGTATTCTTTTAAAATAGTAGTTTTTAAGTGATCTTGGTTAGTTAATTTTTTAAATTCAGTAATTCTTGTAAAATCATAATCATTAGGATAATTTACTACTGATGTCTCTTGGTAGGAGTCCTTGTCATAGGTTTCAAACTTGAAGTCTATGCTACGATATGCAAGTTTACCGTATTTGTAATCATAGAAGTAATCAGTAGGTCCAGTATATATTAATTTATCATATTCTATTTCATCTATTACTTCTTTATAGTCGGTATTTAATAGTATTTTTATATTCTTGTTTTTTACCATGTTTTCACACATAACACTATATCCATGTTTTGGCATGCCTTGATATTTGTCTGCAAAATATCTAGTGTCTCTGTTAATACGTACTGGGATTCTAGATATAACTGAAGTATCAAGTTCTCTTGGGTCTACACCCCACTGTTTCAAAGTATAGTTTTTAAACATTTTTTCGTAAATATCAGTTCCAACCTTGCTAATAGCAACATCTTCACTAGTATTTACTTGGTCAACTTTCACTGCTTTTTCTTTCAAATAATCTTCTAATTGGTCACAGGACAGATTTAAATTATATAGTTTATTTATTGTTTCTACTGATATTGGCATAGGTACAAGATTACCATCTACATATGATAATACACGATGCCAATAATTACTCCACTGGGTAAACTTACTTAAATATTTGTAAACTCCTGTATCATTAGTATGGAAAATGTGAGGACCATAGTTGTGGATTAATATTCCATCTTCGTTATAAGAATCATATACATTTCCCCCAATATGATTTCTCTTTTCAATGATTAATACTTTTTCATCAAGTACATTTGCAATCCTCTCAGCCATAGTCAGACCTGCAAGCCCTGCGCCCACAATTACGTATTTGAATTTCATGATATTAACCTTCCTTCTTATTTAATTTTATAGGGTGCTATTATAAATTCTTTTTTGCATTGAATATAGTGGTAAACTGGTATTTATTATATATTCTATTTCTTCTTTACTTAAAGTTTTTATAGCTTCATTTGCCTTTATAAGAGCATCAGAATCTGTGTATATATCTCCAAGCGTAAATTCTATTATTCCACTTTGTCTTACTCCTAGCATATCCCCAGGACCTCGCATTTTTAAGTCTTGCCTTGCTATTTCAAAACCATCATTTGAATGAAGCAATATTTCAAGACGTTCTTTTGCAACTTTGGATTTTGAACCATTTACAAATATGCAATAAGACTGGTCTTGTCCTCTTCCTACCCTTCCTCTAAGTTGATGTAGTTGGGCAAGTCCAAACCTATGTGCGTCTTCTATCATCATAACCGTAGCATTAGGAACATTAATACCTACTTCGATTACTGTTGTTGAGACCAATATTTGTATATCATTATTTGCAAATGCTTCCATTATTTCATTTTTTTCTTTTGCCTTCATTTGACCATGAAGACCTTCAACCTTAATACTTTTAGGGAAAATGCTTTTAAGCTTCTGAGTATAATCTATAACATTTTCTCCGTCCATTACTTCACTTTCTTCAACCATAGGACATACAATATAGGCTTGTCTACCTTGGGATACTTGATTTGCAATAAAATTATAGGCTGTTTTGCGATAGCTTATATCAACTACTGCATTTTTTATTGCTAATCTATTAGCTGGCATCTCATCAATAACAGATATTTCTAAATCACTATAAAGTATTATGGCAAGGGTCCTTGGTATAGGGGTGGCACTCATTACAAGCACATGGGGATGGATTCCTTTGTCTGACAAACTTCCCCTTTGTTTAACTCCAAAACGATGCTGCTCATCCGTAATAACTAAAGCTAGATTATTAAATTCTACTGTATCTTGAATTATGGCGTGGGTACCAACAACTATATCTACCTGGCCATCTTTTATAGCTTGATAAGCTTCCTGTTTTTGTTTGGCCTTTAAAGATCCAACTAATAACTCTATCTTTATATCATAATCATCAAACATCTTAGTTAAAGACTCAAAGTGTTGCCTAGCTAAGACTTCTGTAGGCACCATAATAGAACCTTGATAACCATTTAATACGCACAAAAAAAGTGCTAAAGATGCAATTATAGTTTTACCTGAACCAACATCTCCTTGAATTAAACGATTCATGGTTTTTGTCCCAGTTAAATCATTTTTAATTTCATTCCATGCCCTTAATTGTGCATTGGTAAGTCTATAGGGGAGGCTTTCAATAAAATCATAAACTTCCTTTTTATCTTCAATGTTAAAGTTATTATACCAAAGGGTTCTTTTCTCCTTGGTCGATTGAAGTACAAAGGTAAATAAAAAGAATTCATCAAAAACTAGCCTTGTTCTTGCTAAATTTGCTTCTTCCTTTGATTTTGGAAAATGTATCATCCTAATAGCTTTTTCATAAGTTATTAAATTATATTCTTCTTTTATCCTATTAGGCAATGGATCCTTTGATAGGTCTACATTATCTAGTATGTATCTAATAAATTTTGTCATTTGCTTGTTGCTAATCCCTGATGTTAAGGGATAGATAGGTTGCATTATGTTCATTTTATTAACATATTGGTTTTCACTAAAAATTTCTGGATGTTCCATGGATATCAAGCCCTTATTATGGCTAACTTTCCCACGAAATATGAAACTAGACCCAATTCTTAATTTACTTCGCAAATATGGCATGTTAAACCATGTAATATATATTTGGCTTGACTCACCAGTAACACGACATCTTAATATTTTAAGATTTCTAACTCTTTTTATAGGATAAACATGGTCGACTTTACCTTTTACTGTTACTAGATGTTTGCTTTCTTCTAAGTCAAATATAGACTTGATTGGTATAGGTTGTTCATAAATATCATAATCTCTAGGAAAGTGGTCTATAAGGTCACCAATAGTGTAAATATCTAGCCTGGCTAAATATTCTTCGGTTTTCTCACCAATCCCTTTTACTTTCCTAACAGGAAATTTTGTTTGCAAAACTTTTTCCTTGTCCATGAATTCACCTCAGTTAAAAAAAGATTCTTCTGATAAAGTCCAAAAGGACATTATTAAGAAGAATCTTAAATTTTAGAACATTATTTAAATTTTATTCAATGGATATATAATAATAATATATTGGCTGTCCCCCATAGTTTAATTCAAATTCTATGTCTGGAAATTCCTTTTCTATTTGTTCTAATAATTCCTCTGCTTCTTCCTCAGAAACTTCATCACCATAATATAAACTTACAAAGTCACTATCATCATCAAGCATTTCATCTATTAATTTACTTGTTGCTTCAGAAACATTTTCTGATACTGAAAGGATTTCTTTTTCATTTAATCCCATAATATTCCCTTGCTTAATCTTAGTACCATTAACCACTGTATCTCTAATTGCATAGGTAACTTGACCGCTTTTAATATTATTCATTTCTTCTGTCATTCTTTCTACATTTTCTTCAATATCCGACCCATGTATAAAGTTAATCATAGCAGCTATACCTTGTGGTAAGGTTTTTGATGGGATTACAACAATGTTTTTATCTTCTACTAACTCTTTAGTCTGGTTAGCTGTGAGAATAATATTACTATTATTAGGTAAAATAAATATATTATCAGCATTTATGCTTTCTACTGCTTTAATCATATCATCTGTACTTGGGTTCATTGTCTGACCACCAGTAATAACATAATCAACGCCAAGCCCTTCGAAAATCTCATTCATTCCTTTACCGTTAGAAACAGCAATAAAGCCTACTTCTTTTCTAGGCTCATCATTCTTAATTTGTTCTTCAACCTTTTGCTCTTGGGCTAACTTTTCCGCATCTTTAATTATCTTTTCCTGATGCTCTTCTCTCATGTTATCAATTTTGATTCTACTAAGAGATCCATATGTTAATGCTTTTTGAATTACAAGACCTGGATCATTAGTATGTACATGAATCTTAATAACTTCATCATCAGAAACTACAACTATAGAGTCACCAAGAGATACCAAATATGACTTTAGATTATTTTCTTCCCTGTCATTATATGTTTCTTCTACATTAATTATAAATTCAGTGCAGTATCCAAACTTTATATCTATAGGTTCTTGGTGATGAGGCATAGCAACCTTTTTAACCTGACTTATAGTCTCTGAATCATCAACAACCTCTTTGCCTGTTAATTGATTTAGGAAACCTATGCATATTTCTAAAAGACCTTGACCACCTGAATCTACAACTCCTGCCTCTTTTAATACAGGTAACATATCAGGTGTTTGTAGTAATACTTCTTCCATATGTTTTATAATTTCTTCTGAATAATACAGAAAATCATCTGTTTCTCCTGCAAGTTCTTCTGCCTTTTCAGCAGCAGCTCTTGCTACAGTTAAGATAGTTCCTTCTTTTGGCTTCATAACTGCCTTATAAGCAGTTTCAGTTCCTCTGTCTAAGGCTTTAGCCAAAACCTCTATATTAATTTCATTATAGTCTGAGATCTCTTTAGAAAAGCCTCTAAAGAGCTGAGATAATATAACTCCCGAATTACCTCTAGCTCCACGCAAAGACCCTCTAGAAATTGCTTTAGCAACATCTACCACACTTGGATCTTCTAATTGTTTTACTTCATTAACAGCAGATTGTATAGTTAAAGTCATGTTAGTTCCTGTATCACCATCAGGTACAGGAAAAACATTTAACTCATTAATATAATCTTTCTTACTTTCGATGCGCTTAGCACCTGCAATAAACGCTTTTTTGAATGACAAGGCATCAATTGTATTAGTTACCACTAGACTTTTCCTCCTTAAACATCATAAACATTAGTCAATGACCCTAACGCCTTCGACAAATATATTTAACTTTTCAACTTCCATACCTGTAAATTCTTCTACTTTATATTTCACATTGGACATAAGATTCTCAGCTACAGCTGAAATACTTACCCCATAAGATACTATGATATGAAGTTCAATTGTTATTTTATTATCTCCTGTTGTTATAACGTTAACCCCACGGCTAAGACTATCACGTTTTAAAAGTTTAGCGAAACCTTCTTTCATACTAACTGCTGCCATTCCTACTACACCAAAACACTCTATTGCAGATGATCCAGCATATTGAGCAATAACCTCAGTATCAATTTGAATATCACCAATTTCTGTATTCATATGTCCATTCATTAAAAAACCTCCATTTCTCTATGATTACACTATATTAATTGTTGACTATATTATCATTATAACCTTATTCCCCATAAAATGAAATATATTTTAAAGACTATTTTTAAAGACTATTAATTAGTATACAATAATTCAGTTTTATATACATATATATATATAAAAGGTTGAAATTAGGTTCACTTATGAAGAAAATGATAGGTTTTATAATGTTTTGGATTGCTATTGGTATGACTATAATGCTATTTATTACAAATGGTTTATTAGCAATTGCCATCATTGTTTTATTGTTGGTAATAGGTTTTAAATTATTTACAAGTGATAGATAGGATAACAACTTAAGTTTCTATATTATTATTGTTTCATCAATTGAATTTTATAAAATATATTTAGGCTTCTACATACTTATACACTAAAAAAGAGTGCCTCTGGCACTCTTTTCGTAATCTGTTAAATCATTTAAATTTAAAATTACCCACGTTCAATTTTTCCTGATTTAATGCAGTTAGTGCATACATGCATTTTTTTTGAAGCACCATTTACTTTAACTTTTACTGACTTTATATTGGATTTCCACATTCTATTACTTCTTCTATGTGAATGACTCACCTTATTGCCAAAGTGAGCTCCTTTATCACAAATCGCACATTTTGCCATTTGAAGCACCTCCCTAGGTATTAAATTAAGTCAAATGACTTTACAACACCCATAATAATATCAAAACTTCTGCCTGTTTGCAAGTTATTTATGAGAAAAGTTTAAATGTTTTTAAAGATCTACATTTACGTTTACATCATCTACGTCTACATCGTCTACTTTTCCAGCTTTATCTTCTTTTTTACCTTTACCTAGTTTATCCATAATGTCTGGAACCATATCAATGATTTTATTTAAACTATCTTGATTTTTAACATTAACAAGTTTTGCTTCTCCATTAGTTATTACTAGAATTGCGCTAGGTGTTATTTTACCACCCATGCCACCGCCTGCGTTATTTTCTTTGGTCTCTTTAGCATATGCACCAGCTCCTACACCAAAACTTACATCTACTAAAGGTAATATAGTTGTATTATCATCAACCTTAATTGCATCCCCTACTACTGTTTTTGTAGTTATAAAACTGTCCATACCTTTAAACAAAGATTCTACTGTTTCATTGAAATTGTTAGCCATTATAACTCCTCCTTTAATACCTTATAATCATTAATTAATTTTTGGAATTGCTTATTTAAAAGTGTTTTAAATACTATTAAAATTACTGTAAAAATTCTTATTCTTCCCTTTATATATACTTGGCCTTGGAATATTTCTTCTTCAAAATTAGGAATAATTTTAAAACTCTCATAGTATAATCCATAAAAAACTGAAATCAATCCTAGAACTTGTCCTGTTACAGAAGGGTCATCCAGACCAAATTCTATATTACCTTTTAAAACTTTAGGTTTTATATGTTTTAATAACTCCTTAGTTGCCTTTATTAACACTTTAATACCTGGCTTATTTTCTTTTAAAAACTCTTTAACTAAGCTAGGCTTACTTGGTTCTTGATCATCTTTTATCCCAAGTAGTAATTTGTAAATTTTAACAAGGAACGATTTAAGGGCATATATTACTTTGATAAATATATTCTTTATATCATTAATCTTTTCTAAGAACACAGACTTCTTACTCGGTTTTTCGGCTTTTGTCTCTTTATAAGTTTTCTCTTTATAAGTTTTTTCTTTATAAGTCTTCTCTTTCTTATCAGTATTCCCATCATCTACTTGTTTAATTGCCCTTTTACCACTATTTATATCTTTCCCTTTATTAGCTTCTTTTAATATATCTTTTTTTATATTTTTAGAACTTTTATTACTTTCTTTGTTTTGTGTCTTATTATGATTATCATCAGTTTTATAAATTGGTATTCCCAAAATAGTAAATCTTAACCTTAATATCTCATCTTCATAAGACATTCTTAGGCTTAATAACCTTAGCAACCAAGATATGCGTCCTTTTGCACTTATTTTTTCCACTGATTTAACATTTAATTCATATCTAATAGGGACAAATAAAATCAGACAAATGATTAAAAGTAATAAACCAATAATGCAGGCTAAAATTATTAATATAAGCTTTAGTATGGATAAAATCACAGAAATCATCTTATCTGACTTTCCTCCTCCTGCATTATGAAAAATATTCTCTTACTTTAAGATCACCAGTACTTTTTAAAACCTCTAGCAAGATACTTGTCACTAAGTTATATGCAGCTTCTTTACTTTCTGCAAGACCCAATATATGAATAGTAGTCTTTTGAAAGTAAGGTTTAATTAATTGTTTTGCATTATATATATCAAACAAATTCTCAGGGTTTGATGCAAAGGTTATACAATATAAGTTTTCAATTTTTTTATTATTATTAAGATTAGTTTTTATTTTTCTTAAGTCCCTATCTTTTACTGCTTCAGATAAAAACATATTATTAGACCACTTTATCATGGTTACTACTCCCAAAAACTTCGAATTGTGTTAATGCTTGCCCTTTTTTCTGCCTCATCTCTACATTGTACTAAGGAACTTTTTATATACTCAATTACTTCTTCCGTACTAGATAAAAATCCAGGAATTTTACCAAGTGTATTAGCCATTATTGCCCTATTAACATATCTAGAGTTATTTTTCAATAAGTCTTCAAGTTCAGTTAGTAATTTGGTTTTTTCTTGATCCACTTCCTCTTTACTTAAAATCCTGCTATCCTTGTCACCATCAAATTCAAAAAACAAGCTAGTAGAAAACAACTTTTGACAAGTTTGTAAATCTTTATACTTTTCTTCCAATTGTAGCTTTCTTAATGTATTACCATATTTGTTTTGGATTTTAGAAAAAACTGATTCGTATGAATTAATCTTATCCATTACCTCTTCCTGAACTCCTTCAGTATGAATTAAAAGATCTTGCGTTTCTTCATTAATCTCTAGTACCTTGTTTTGAAAATTATTATTAATAATTTTTATGATTTCAAACAATGGATTTTGTATGTTATCAATTGGAGAATTTTCATTTGTACTAAGTAAATAAGCATAAAAAAGGTTTACAATTTCTTGTAAGTCATAGAAGTAATTAGATAGGTCATTAATATTTACAATTGTTGTATCAAATTCGTCTTGTAGTTTCTTCCATTCTTCTTTATTTAAATCTTCGAAATTGGTAGCCTTTAGTACTTTTATGAAGGAATTAAATTGTGGATATTTTTCTTCCATTCCCTCTATTTTATAAAGCATAGCACTACTTCTTATCATATATAAATAAGATTCTAAAGAAGAAGCTGCTTGTTTTTCATATAAAGAAAAACTTGCATTTACTAAATCAAGATATTTGAACTTTGTCATCCTAACTGGTAATGCGCTAATAACTTCTGATATCTTGTTTTTAATTACCACTTGGTCTTGTACCTCAAATATATAATCAACAATTTGATTAGTAAGAGCAGTATCATCCAAGTCGTGTGCCGTATCTTCAAATTCAATAAATCTATATTCTATTCTTTTTAGAACATATTCATATACTAAAAGGATATCTGTGAAGTTAGTTAGAATTTTCATTTGCTCAATAATATAATCTCTTATCTTATTAAGCTCTTTTAATGATTCTTCTTTTGTAAACTTATCAACCTTAAACATACTCTTGTATATAAGAGCATTCAAACGATTCAATATCTCTAAGTCTTGTTTGCTTATCCTGTGATAGGTGTCAATATAATTTTCATAAAGTATATAATAATTCATTGACAAGTTCACTTCTGAAAGCTTTCTATATAGTCCAGATAAATAGGTTAAATATTCTGGAATTGATTCTTCTAAGTTATTACCATATTTTACATTATTAAATACATTTTTTATTTGTTTATCCATAATTATTTTATTTCTTCAACCTTTATCATATTAGTTAGTTTAGTTTGTCCAGTCGGCACTCCAGCAGTAAGAACAATATAGTCACCTTTACTTACATGTTCAGATTCTGAAACTGCCTTGACAGCTTCTTCTAATAAAGAGTCTGTTGAATTAACTTCATTTACTTCAAGTGGTGTTACACCCCAATATAGCTGCATCTTCCTAAGGGTTCTTTTAATTGGAGATAAACCAATAATTTTAGCCCCTGGTCTTAATTTTGAAACTATTCTTGTTGTATATCCAGTAAAACTTGAAGCAATGATTAATTCCGCATTAATAGTTAAGGCTGTATTAACAGCAGAATAACATACTGCTACTGATATATTTTTGTCCTTTTTCTTCTCACGGTTTTTAATTATTGCATCATAATCTAAATGTTTTTCTGTTTCTTCTGCAATTTTTACCATCATATTTAATGACTCTATAGGATATTTGCCCATGGCAGTTTCTCCAGATAGCATAATTGCATCTGTTCCATCATATATCGAATTGGCAACATCTGTTGCTTCTGCTCTTGTTGGTCTAGGATTTCTTATCATTGAGTCAAGCATTTGTGTCGCGGTAACAACAGGTTTAAACTGTCTATTACATTCTTTAATAATTTCTTTTTGAACAAAAGGTAATTCCTCAGGCTCAATTTCAACTCCTAGGTCTCCTCTTGCAATCATAATACCGTCTGATACTTCAATTATTTTATCAATATTATCTATACCTTCACGATTTTCTATTTTTGAAATAATTGCAATATCTGAATTAAAATCATCTAGTATGTGCCTAATTTCATTTACAGCGTCTGCATTTCTAACAAAAGATGCTGCTATAAAGTCTATTCCATGGTTTATACCAAATATAATATCTTCTCTGTCTTTATTAGTTATTGGAGGTAATTCCAAACTTGTATTAGGAATGTTAATTCCTTTTTTACTGCCTAATTCTCCACCTGATAACACTTTACATACAAGATTTTCATCTTCTACTTCTTTAACTCTTAACTCAATAAGTCCATCATCTATTAATATACAAGTACCCACTTCAACTTCTTGGGTGATTTTTTCATATGTTACTGATACTTTAGTTTCATCACCTATAACATCTTCTGTAGTTAAAATAAAATCTTGTCCTTTTTCTAAAAACACATTTTTATTATCTTTTAATGTTTTTGTTCTTATCTCAGGACCTTTAGTATCTAATAAAATAGCAATGGGGATACCCGTTTCTTCCCTAACTTCTTTAATAATCTTTATTTTTCTTAAATGCTCTTCATGGCTACCATGAGAAAAATTAAGTCTAGCTACGTCCATTCCTTTTAATGCTAACTCTGTAATAACCTCTTTTGATTCACTAGCCGGTCCTATTGTACAAATTATCTTTGTCTTCTTTTTATTCATTATATCCTCCAAAATTAATGTATCCTATTGTTTTTTTATATGTTCATGGGTAAACAAGTGATCACTACAGTATTCATAGTTACCGTCACATTTTGAACAAAAACGAAATTCTAAATCATCATCATCAAATTCAGTTCTGTCACATACCGTACATTTGTGCATAGCTGTTCTTTTCTTACCATTAAAATTAACTACTTCCCCTGAAGATTTTTTTACTTGTCTCTTAAATGAACGTCGCCTGTGGACCTCTTTAGGAGAATACCGCTTATAGTTTCTAGTATATAGGAAATAAATTAAAAAGTTTCCTAATGATATAACTATGGCTATTGCAACTTCATAATATCCATATCTAATACTTTGGAATATATCAACAGCATAAATTACACCATAGAGTATACCCAACCATTTTATTTTAACTGGAATTATGAAAAATAACAACAACTGTACATCAGGAAAAATAGATGCAAATGCAAAAAACATTGATCTATTAATATAAGTAAGTCCTAATACAAAACTATTACCAGTAAGGAAGTATAAAACAAAAATTGCTATAACATTAAATAAAATCCCTGAAAAGTAGTAAAGGTTAAATCTAAAGGCTCCCCAAGCATTCTCTAGAGCTCTTCCAATGATAAAATATAAATATAGTTCGAAAAACAGAAAAATCAAATTCGTATTGCCTGTAGGTTGAATAATAAATGTGAAAAGTCTCCAGATTTGACCTTGAAGCACTTTTTCTACATCTAACATTAAGTATGTCCTATAAATTAATGGGTTCATTAAGTCTAAAACAAAACCTAATACATATAATATTATAACATAAAAAATCAAGTTCTTAATCGCATACTTACCAAATTTACGTTCAAGTTTGTCCACAAATTTCATAAAAGTCCTCATTTCATTTTATTGCAATTTATTAATACTTTTCATTAATTATATGTTTTCTAATATCCTTTGTCAAATCAAAATGAAAGTCTAATCTATTGGCTATTTATATGATTGTAATGCTTTAAAGCAATATAAAAAAAGGCTAAAAATTGTCCTTCATAATTACATATAATTAACATACTTGTTTATAGAAGGTTTAGCTAAGAATAATAATTGGTCTTAATAAAATAAAAGCTTGCCTGTGCTTTACAAACAAATATGTTAACTATATTGTACTGTTTACAATTTCTAACAAAACATGGTGTCAATTTTTCTTACTGATACATTGGTATCTGGATTGAGACTCCAGGAGATAATTCCCTGTTTAATAATTGGTCACTCAGATTATTAAATTCTAATAGTTCTTCAAGATTAATATTAAATCTCTCTAACACATCCTCTAAAGTATCCCCTTCTTCTATTACATAAGTGTAAAAATCAATAGGTGGATCCATCTGCAATACAGGAATGCAGAGTTCTTCTCCTATTTGTAGATTATATACATCTACATAGGGATTTGCTTTAAACAGAGCACTTAAGGGTATGTTAAATCTTCTGCCTAAGCTATATAAAGTATCACCTTCCTGTATTACATGGATTAAACAATTCATATTATTAAAATACATAACTCCACTTTCCCAAGTAGTTAAACTTGTTATAATAAATATATTTATTATAATATATTCATTAATTTTTATTATGATACTCTTTATAATAGACTTAAGTATTAAACAAGCTCAAGAGAACTTAAATTTTAGAAATAAAAATTTCAGTAAGTATTATAGTTTCTTCATTAAATTTTAACATTTATCCTATATAGTTTGTCGTAAAGATTTTGATAATTTAATTTTATAGGATATACTG
>CAZXSM010000033.1:7974-22334 GCA_964643255.1 uncultured Lachnospiraceae bacterium | reverse complement strand
TGTTTGAAACCTTTTTTATGATCTATTCTTCGTATATTTCTTTTGAGCCAGAGATAGAAGCAGAGATTGCTTTTTCTACGCATGATATAGCTTCAGCTTTATCACGTTTCTTCACTGCTGTAAAGATTTTATGTGCACTGTTATAAACAACTTCATTTCCATATTTCTCAATAAACCTAATCCAAAGGTGGCTAACAGGAACTTTAAAAGAGCGATAGATTAAGGGAAGTAGTGTGTTTTGACTAATTATAGCAAGTTCATGATAATAGTTAAAAACGGCATCAGCAACCTTTTCAACATTATCATTACGTATCTGTTCTAAGTAATTCTCTAATGAGACAATATCTTTCTCTGTATGTCGATCTACAGACAATTCAACGGCCAACTTATCCACTATCATCTTAACTTCTAAAATAGACCTAATTTCCTCCTTGCGCAAGTGGCCTCCATTGTAATTCATGATAGACAGCAGTGTCTCTACGGTACCATAGCGACGATAATCTAATACATATGCTCCAGAACGGGGCTTAACCTTTAAGAATCCCTTCCTTGCAAGTTCAGCAATTCCACTGTTTACAACAGCACGACTGACTTGCATCTTTTCTGCAAGAATACGTTCCGGTGGAAGTTTTTCACCTATTTCCAATTTTCCAGAAAGAATCATAGATTCCAATTCGTTAACAAATAATTCCTTCAATGTAGGAGCTTTTAATTTTGTAAAGTCCATATCTATTCCTTTCTAAATTACGAATTAATTATCTGGTATTACCAAATATTAAAAGTATCCTAACATAATTTGAAAAGAAAATCAATATAATGGATAAAGATTGATAAATACTTGACAATCCTCATATATATTTATAGAATGTATTTGTAACTGACTACTGGTATGGCCAAAAACATTTCTAAAGGAGGATCTAATGTTTCAATTTAATTATGGAGAAGGTGCAACAGTTTTAAGTGTTTTGTTAGTATGGGTAGGTGTGTTTTTAGCACTATTTTTACTTAATGAGGTAACCCGAAGATTTAAGGTTGCTGGACTATTAGCATTTGTGGTATTACCAATCGTACTTTCTGTACTATGGTTTACTGTGATGAAAGAAACCACCTACACAGACTGGTTCCATCTGGCAAAGGTGTATTCATCCACCGCCGGCTGTATCGGCTTTTGGTGTATTCGTCATGTTCGTGGTACCAATAAAAAAACAGGAAAAAAGTGGGCACTTGCTAACAGTAAAATAGCTCTATGCTTTCCACCTTTAATATTGGGTATCAATATTATAGAAGCTGTAGTTCGTGATATTGAAGTAGGTAGCAAGTATGCGATAATGGCTCAAGATTTAACTGCTGATGCACCTGTAATGTTGATGGGTGGATCTTGGAACTACATGAATGCAATTGCTGGTATATTAAATATTGTGGCTATTACTGGCTGGTTTGGTATATGTATTAGGAAGAAGACAGATAAAGACGGTAGCAGGGATATGCTGTGGCCTGATATGATGTGGTTTTATATTATTGCATATGATCTATGGAACTTTGCTTATACATATAACGCATTACCTCACCATGCTTGGTATTGTGGATTAGCACTATTGTTAGCACCAACTCTATGTGCGTTTACTGTTGGTAAAGGAGCTTGGCTACAGCATAGGGCCCATACATTGGCATTATGGTGTATGTTTGCTCAGACCTTCCCTAGATTCCAAGATTATGGTAGATGGAGGGTGGACTCTACCTATAATCCAACTATATATTTTGTAGTGAGTTTTTTAGCTTTAGCAGCTAACATTGCTGTAGTAACCTACATGATTTATAAATGGAGAAAGACAAAACGTAATCCATATACAGAAGAACTATATACAGACTTAAAAGGATATCAAGAAGTAAAAGCACTTGCAGAATAGCACTTAGAAAGGAATAAAATGGGAGTGAAAGAGTTTAGAGTTTTAGAAATCAAAGAAAGTATTTTTGAAGACAATAACAAAGATGCACAGAAACTAAGAGAACAGCTAAAAAGTGAAAATACTTTTTTATTAAACTTAATGAGTTCTCCAGGAGCAGGCAAGACCACAACACTGGTAAAGACTATAGATAATCTGAAAGATAAACTTAGCATAGCTGTAATGGAGGCAGATATCGATTCTGATGTTGATGCTAGGACTATTTCTGAAACAGGAGTAAAGGTAATTCAGCTACATACAGGAGGAATGTGTCACTTAGATGCAGATATGACTAGACAGGGAATTCAAGCATTAGATGCAAAAGGAACTGATTTAGTAGTACTTGAGAATGTGGGTAATTTGGTATGTCCTGCTGAATTTGATACAGGAGCCACTAAAAATGCAATGATTTTAAGTGTTCCTGAAGGAGATGATAAGCCTTTAAAATACCCACTTATGTTTAAGACATCAGATGTTCTTATTATTAATAAAATAGATACTATGGAAGTGTTTGATTTTGATATGGATTTATGCATAGAGAGAGTTAAAAAATTAAATCCAGATATTGAGATATTCCCTGTTTCTGCAAAGACAGGGGAAGGTATGGATGCTTGGACAGACTGGTTATATAAAGAAGTTAAAGGAGAATAAAATTATGGATCAATCAATTAGAAAAATGTATTTTCCAGAGGGTTATGAATGCCAGTACAATGAGTTGGTAATGGAGTTTGCCAATATGTTAGGACGCAAGGATTCTAAAAAGAATGGATATAAGTGGGATGATCCAGAATATGTTATTTTAGAGGCTGGCGTTGATGATGATATGGCTAAGGTAGGTCTAGCCATGGGTTATTTTACCAAGAGGACAGCTAAGGAAATGGCTGAAATTATGGGTGAGTCCGAAGAGTACTGTTATGAGCAAATGATGAAACTTGCCTGGTATGGTACTTCCTTTGTAAATGTTATTGATGGAGTAGATACCTTCTGGCATGGAGAGAGCTGGATTCCTGGTATTATGGAGATGATAGTTAATAATTTAGAGGTAGTTGAGAAATACCCTATTGTAACCTATGCAATGGAGGCTTACGGAAGAGTTAGGGGTCCTATGAGTTCAGGAATGTTTCCACCAGGAGTAGGACTAATGAGGGTAATTCCAATTGAATCTGCAATTGACGGTAACAGTCACAGGGCTAGTTATGAGGAAGTTTCTAAGTATCTAAACGATAATACCATATTTTCATGTTCTCCTTGTTCATGCCGTACTGACAGAGAAGTTATGGGTGAGGGTTGTGGTCATCTTAAAGAAGACATGTGTATCCAAATGGGGCATGCAGCAGAATATTATATTCGTACTGGACGTGGTAGAGAAATTACTAGGGAAGAAGCTTTTGAAATAATTAATCGGGCTGAGGAAAATGGTCTTATGCACCAAATTCCTAATATTGATGGATCTGGTAAAACCCATGCTATTTGTAACTGTTGTGGATGTTCTTGTCTGTCCCTGCGTTCTGGAACCATGTATAAGAATGTAGATATGGTTCGTTCTAACTATGTGGCAAGAATTGATAAGGATAAATGTGTGGCCTGTGGTCTATGTGTTGAAAATTGCCCTATGAATGCTTTGAAGTTAGGACAAAAGCTCTGCTCTAACGGACCAGTTACAGATGATATTACAACAACTTTTACTCCAAGAGAGAGTGATTTGACAGAAGAAGACTGGAATATAGATTATCGAATCAATCGAGAGGAAGTTGTAGATACTGGTACGTCCCCTTGTAAAACAAGTTGCCCTGCCCATATTGCTGTACAGGGATACATAAAATTAGCTGCACAAGGCAAATATACAGAAGCCCTTGAACTAATTAAAAAGGAAAATCCTTTTCCAGCAGTTTGTGGCTATATATGCAATAGACGTTGTGAAGACGAATGTACTAGAGGCGACTTGGATGAGCCAATAGCAATTGATGATATCAAACGTTTTATTGCAGAACAAGATTTAAACAAAAAGACTAGATTTATTCCTAAGAAACGTAATGATTACAGTGATAAAAAGATAGCAATAATAGGAGCTGGACCAGCTGGTTTATCTTGTGCTTATTTTCTAGCTATTGATGGTTATGATGTAACTGTATTTGAAAAAGAAAAAGTGCTTGGTGGAATGCTAACTCTTGGAATTCCTTCTTTTGTTCTTGAGAGGGATATTATAGAAGCAGAAATTGATGTATTAAGAGAACTTGGTGTTAAGTTTGAAACTGGAGTGGAAATAGGCAAAGACATTACTTTAGATGACCTTAGAAGTAAAGGATATGAGGCTTTCTACCTAGCAATTGGAGCCCAGAAGGGACGTAAGATAGGTATAGAGGGTGAAGACTATGAAGGAGTTATATCAGGGGTAGAATTTTTATCACACATCAATCAAGATGAAACAGAAACTATTTCTGGAAATGTAGTTGTTATCGGTGGCGGAAATGTAGCCATAGATGTAGCCCGTGTATCAGTTCGCGCAGGTGGAGAAAATGTTTCTATGTACTGTTTAGAGAATAAGGAAGAGATGCCTGCCTTAGATGAGGAAATTGAAGTTGCTGAAAGTGAAGATATTAGAATCAATAACTCTTGGGGACCTAAGAGAATTGTTGGGGAAAATGGTAAGGTAACAGGAATCGAATTGATGCGTTGCATCAGTACTTTTGATGAAAACGGTCACTTTAACCCTACATACGATGAAAATGATACTATGTTTGTAGAAGCTGATTATGTTTTACTATCAGTAGGTCAATCTATCGATTGGGGTGACATTCTGGAAGGTAGTGAAGTAGCTTTAAATTCTAATAATACAATTCCAGTGGATGACATAACTTATCAGTCTAAGCAATCTGATATATTTGCTGGTGGAGATGCTGTTACGGGACCTAGATTTGCAATTGATGCTATAGCAGCAGGAAAACAAGGAGCAATTTCTATTCATCGATTTGTTCATAAAGGACAGGATTTGCTTATTGGTCGTAGTCGTCGTGAGTTTTTCCAGTTTGACAAAGATAAGGTTGTTATTGAAAGCTTCGATAATACTCCTAGACAAAGACCAGTAAATGTTAATGGTCAGGAAGCAAAGAAAACCTTCCGTGATATACGTGCCTCTCTTACTGAAGATCAGATAAAGAAGGAAACTGAAAGGTGTCTAGATTGCGGTGCTACTGTAGTAGATGAGTATATGTGTGTAGGTTGTGGTATGTGTGCTACACAGTGTAAGTTTGATGCCATTACTCTTGAACGAGTTTATGATGGTGAGGGCGTAGAATTTTTAAATATGAAGAAGGCTGTTGTACCCCATGTAATTAAGCGGAAAGTAAAAATGACTGCCAAAAAAGTTTTTGGAGGTAGGAAATAAGCCATGCATGAATTGGGTATAATGTACCATATTGTGGAACAAGTCTTAAAAGTGGTAGAAACAAACCAACTATTGGAGGTTGAGGCTATTGTACTCCAAGTAGGAGAATTGTCTTCTGTTGTTCCAAGATATCTACATGCCTGTTTTCCAGCAGCGGTAGACGGTACACTTTTGGAGACCACCAAACTAGAGGTTGAAATACTGAGAGCCAATGGAATTTGCACTAGCTGTAGAAAGGTGTATGGGCTGATAGAAAACGGTAAGGTATGTCCAGAGTGTAAAGGTGAAGAGTTTGAGATGATCAGTGGTACAGAGTTCTATTTAAAAGAAATAAAAGCTTGTTAATTTGATTATAAATATAAAGAAAAAGGGTTTCGGTTATTTTTAGCCGGAACCTTTTTTTATATATTCCGTAACAAAACGCATCATGGGTAAAAAAACACACATAAAACATGGTATAATATAAAAAGTTACTTAGGAAAGCATTTAATCAAAAGAAGGAAAATATCTGGAGGAATAATATGAAGAGAAAAATGTTAACTGTTTGTATATTAGAGGTGTTAAATGATCATGCAAGTAAAGAAAATAAAATATTTCAAGAGGACATATTAGAATATTTAGAAAAAGACCATGATACAAGCATAACAAGAAAAACTTTATCGTCTTATCTTCCTATTCTAGCAGATTACGGATATATATATTATAAAAAAAATAAAAATGGAATTTATAAAATTAACAAATTTTCTGATGAAGACCTAAGAATATTGATTGATAGTATTATGTATTCTAAGCATATTCCTCAAAACAAGGTAAATAATCTTATTTCAAAACTAAAAGAATTATCACCTGTAGGTTTAAAAGGGAAAATGGAGAATGTTAGATATATAAATTCAATTTATAGGACAAAAAACACTGGTTTATATGAAGTTTTAGATGAAATTGACAGGGCAATAGAAAAAAACAAACAAGTTGAAATTACAAGGTGTCGATATAATGTAAAAGGTGAATTGGAGGATTTTATAACAGAAACAATACATCCCTATTACATTGTAGCTTCTAATTCTAGATATTATGTTATTTGTTATGCAGAAAGAGATAATAAACTAGAGAGTAGAAGGATTGATAGAATTTCTAAGGCAATCACATTAGATGGAAAAGGAAATGAAAACAGAAATAAGAATAGAAAGCCATTAAGTGAAATACTTAATATAAATTCACATTTTGATTTAGGTAAATATATGAGAGAACATGTATATATGTTTAGTGGTAAAAGTGTTCAAATTAAAATCAAGATGAAAAAAAATCATATAAGCTATTTTGTTGATTCCTTTGGTGATGATTTTAGGGCAAGAAATATTGAGGGTGAAGATGACTATGTAGAAATAACAACTAAAAACAATGAAAATGCGACCTATTATTGGGCCTTACAGTATGGGGAACTAGCAGAAATTCTAGAACCCAAGAATTTAAGAGATAGGGTTAGGCAAGGTTTAGAAAATATATTAAAAAAATACCAAAATAAAGATAAGGGGTAGTTTATGAGTATAAATATTCTTAAAGTTAATAATTTGTATGGTATTACTAATAAACAAGGTGAAATGTTAATTGAACCCTCATTAGAGGCTGTTAAGGGATTAAAAGATGGATATATAGCAGTGCGTAAACATGGCAAATGGGGATGTATAGATAATAAGGCAAATCTTCTTATTGATTTTATACATGATGATTTTAAAGACTTAAATCCAGTAGAAAATAAACAGTCTTCTATGGCATTAAATGAACGAGAAGATCTAAAAGATATATTCGGTTTAGCTTTTAAACATGAAAAAGGTTTAGGAGTAGAACAAGATTACAAGAAAGCAATAGAATTATATGGTATAGCAGCAAGTCAAGGGTATGCAGAAGCACAGTTATACTTGGGATTTATGTATAGCGGCGGCCGAGGAGTAGAACAAGATTATGAGAAAGCTATGTATTGGTATCGCAAGTCTGCAGACCAAGGTAATTCAATGGCAGAATTTTGCATAGGAGAAATGTATCGTATTGGAGAAGGGGTGGACCAAAGCGATGAAATAGCGGTAGAGTGGTATAGTAAGTCAGCGACAAAAGGAAACCCTTTAGGTCAATTTAATCTTGGAAGTATGTATGAATTTGGTCTAGGTATAGAACAAAACTATAAGAAAGCAATAGAATGGCATAGTATGTCAGCAGATAAAGGAAATGAAAAGGCTCAATATCAATTAGGAATGAAGTATTATAATGGATTAGGAACAGAGCAAGATTATGAAAAGGCATTGTATTGGTTTCAAAGGGCTGCAGACCAAGGATATAAGATGGCCCAAAGAGACTTAAGTGAAATGTATGAGCATGGTATTGGCGTAGAGCAAGACGATGAGGAAGCACTGTATTGGCACCTGAAATCATTAGAACATGAAATATCCGATGATTAAATTAACTTATTAATTTAAAAACCATATCAAAAAATTAAATTATTAGCAAGAGGGAGGCTTATATATGTCAATGAATAATAGAAGACTATATAAAGTTATAATTGAACTAGATAAAAACCTATCAATCACAGAGGAAGAGATAAAGACTTACATAAAGAACGAGGCCCATAGAGAAATTTTCTTTAATAATGGGGAAGAAGAGAATATATATGTAAATGAGGTAGAAGTACTAGGGCTAAAAGACAATCAGCTAGAACTTCTATGGGGAGTTCCACAAGATGAGGGAGGTTACGAAATAGAGATTTCTCTCTACTATAACCTTAAAGATGGTCAATATGGAGATTATACTTATGAGGAAATCACTCTGGAAAGATATGAAGAGAAATTATAAAGAAAGCAGACTATCACAATAGTATCTTTTCCTATTGTGATAGTTTTATTATTAGAGTTTTAAAATAATAGAAATACAAAACACCTATATTTAAAAGATTATATATGGTAAAATTTACATTAAGGGAAGCATAATATCAAACATTTATGTAACTAAGATTAGATAGCGATAAGGAGGAAAGCAATTGAAGAAAGTTTTATTTTATGGAATGACAGAGAAGAAAATGTGTTTTCAACATATTTTAATGAATGTATTAGACTTACATGAATCAGGGACAGAAGTAAAGATAATATTTGAAGGTGGATCTGTTAAACTAGTTTCAGTATTTGAAGAAGAGAATAACGCTTTATATATGAAGGCAAAGGAAGCAGGTATTATTGCAGGTGTTTGCCTAGCTTGCTCCAAAGTATTAGAGGTTTATGACAAAAACCTAGAGTCAGGGCTAACAATGTTAGATGATATGAACGGACATGCAGGAATGATAAGCTACATAGAAGATGGATATGAAATTATTAGTATGTGATCTATTTACAGTATTGATAATTATAATATTAATTATAAAGATAAATTTACAAACAATAAGGAGGATAAAATTTTGAAGAAATATCGTTGCTCAATATGTGGTTATATTCATGAAGGTGAACTTACAGAAGGATTTAAATGCCCACGTTGTAATCAACCAGCATCAGTATTTAATGAAATGGCACCAGAAGGGCCTAAGAACAAATATGCTGGAACAAAAACAGAAAAAAACTTAGAAGAAGCATTTGCAGGTGAATCTCAAGCGAGAGGTAAGTATACATACTTTGCAAATGTTGCTAGAAGAGAAGGTTATGATCAAATAGCTGCAATCTTTGAAACAACTGCAAGAAATGAGCAAGAACATGCTCGTATGTGGTTTGAAGCACTTGGTGGTATAGGTGATACAGCAAAGAACCTTTTGGAAGCAGCTAAAGGTGAGAACTACGAATGGACAGATATGTATGATCGCATGGCTAAAGAAGCGGACGATGAAGGTTTCCCAGAGATGGCAGACAAATTCCGTAAGGTTGCTGCAATAGAAAAGGCACATGAAGAGCGCTATCGTAAATTATTAGATAATGTTCAAATGCAACAAGTGTTTGAAAAAGGCGAAGAGACTATGTGGGAATGCCGTGTATGTGGACATTTAGTAATGGGTAAAAAAGCTCCAGATGCTTGTCCAACATGTGGATATGCTCAGTCATTCTTTGAAGTTCGAGCAGAAAATTATTAATTAATATATTATTGAAAAATGAATTTTTTCATTACAAATTAAAAAGTGTATGTTATAAAAAAGAACCTGTAAGATTAATTGAAAACTAATCTTACAGGTTCTTTACATAAACTTAATATTGTCATTGACAATTTATGCTATATTGTTGAAAATTAAGGTGTAGTGTTTCAAAATGGAGTATTAGATAATCTGCTTACAATCAGAGAAAATCTTATGACCCGTGGATCTTTTTATAATATTGGAGCTAAGGCCCTAAAAGAACGGGTTCAGGAAGTATCCCAAATTACAGGGTGTGATGAGTTTTTAGATAGACCTTATAGGGTATTGTCAGGTGGTCAAAAAAGAAGAGCAGATATTGCTAGAGCTCTGATTCATAACCCTAAAATACTATTTCTAGATGAACCTACTACAGGCCTTGATCCAAAGACTAGGGTTTCAATTTGGGAAACTATTAGCGATATGCAAAAACAATTAGGAACTACTGTTTTCTTGACAACTCATTACATGGAAGAGGCAGCTAATGCAGATAAAATTACTATTATTAACAAGGGAGAAATTATTATAGAAGGAACTCCTCACTCCTTACAAGAGCAGTTTACCAAGGATATATTAAAAATATATGAGCCAACAAATGAAATTGTAGAATATTTTAACAAGAAAGAAATTCCTTATACATATGGAAAGGCTGCTTTATTAATAGAAATCAATCAAGTTAAAGATGCTATCACTATCTTAAAAGACTTAGAAGATGAGATAACTTCTTTTGAAATGATTAATGGTAATCTAGATGATGTATTCTTAAAGGTAACTGGGCAGGATAAGGAGGAATTATATGTTTAGAAAATTGACAAGTAGAAATTTAAAATTATATTTTAGAGACCGAACATCTGTATTTTTCTCTTTATTGTCTGTCCTAATAATTATAGTTCTCTATGTTTTGTTTTTAGCAGAACTACAAGTTGATTCTGTAAATCAAGCTACTAATAATATGATTCCTAAAGACGATTTATCTTATTTAATTTATAGTTGGATTTTAGCAGGTTTACTATCTGTTACAACAGTAACTAGTACCTTGGGAGCCTTAGGGAACATGGTAAATGATAGAGAAACAAGAATTATTATGGATTTTAAAAGTGCTCCAATACCAGGAATGGTTTATCCAGTAGCCAGTGTAGTGTCAGCATTTGTTGTGGGAACAATAATCAGTCTTATCTCTTTTATCGGTTATAGTGTATATATTTTTGCAAGTACTAATGACAGGATCTATTGATTTAGTATTTGAAGGCGCTCCACAGGAAGTTCGGGATGGTTACATTACCGAGTTTGGGGTCCAATTTGAATGGGATGGCAAAATGTTATGTCCAGAAGTTTCTATATTATTTATTCTTCTTGTATTTTTCGTATCATTATTACTGTTTTTTGTAAATTATAGAAGAAAAGGAGAAGAAATATAAATTTAATTTATAAAATTAAATTTTAAAAGATATAACAATATAAAGATAAAACTAATATAAAGACAAAAAGGGAAGATGTGAAACTTTTTCACATTTCCCCTTTTTCTGATTGATTAGATTTAATATAATTTAATAAATACATTGAATTATATGAGTTTATATTAATTAGTTTTTGTATATGAAATACAATCCGTAGGACAAACTTGAACACAATTCGTACATTGAAAGCATAGTGAAGTTTCAATTTCAGCATTTTTATCGGATTGGTCTACTTCAATTGCAGCAGAAGGACATACTTTCTCACATTTATTACAACCAATGCATTCGCTTTTATCTACTCTTTCAGAAAATATTGCAAACTTTCCAAAGGCCTTCTGTAACACTCCAAAAGGACAGATTAAATTATGGAATACAGCGGGTTTATATCTAAGGGTTACAAGTACAGAAACTACTATCCAAATAAGTAGAACTGGAATATTTTTTTGTAATACTCTTTTTGAAAATATCATTATTCCAATACTAGCTATTAATGATATCCAGCCAAACTTCCCAGAACTAAGCCATTTAGGTGTCTTATCAGTTTGAATATTAAGTTTTTTAGCAATCCAATCTGTAGGAATCATTAGTGTATTCATTGGACAAGCATAACCACAGTAAAGCCTTCCAAAAACCACAGCCAATAATAGGCTAATTCCTAGGACACCAAACCAAAGCATATTCTTGCCATTTGCCATTAGAAAAATAAAAACTCCTAAAAATAGTATACGAATTAAATTAATAAGATGTTTCATATGTATATGTCTCCTTTTTGTTTTGAATAGATATAGTTAATTGCGAAACAACAATTTCTATTAACAAAAGACTAAGTTTCGCAATTTCTTATGAATATATTATATTTTAATATAATTCTATTTAAAAAGGTGTTACAATGGTAACTATCTAGGAAAATATTAATTTAATATCTGACTCTACAATTCGTGTAGAATTATTAAACATAATTCCTATTGGCAAAACCCAAGATTCCCCATAAACTATCTGCACTTATAAGACAGGAGAAAATAGAAATGCAAGACAATATTAAAGAAATCAAAGAATTAACTTTGCTTAATTCTTTATCTGATGAGATTATCGCATATAATCTTAGAAAGATAAAATTTAAAATTAGTCGTTATAAGAAAAATAGTGTCATTCATTTTGAAGGTGAAAAATGTATAAAGTTAGAAATTATTTTATCTGGTAGAATTGTAATAGATAGCATAGATAAAGATGGGAATCTATTAACAATTTCAAACTTTTATAATAATGATATTTTAGGTGGTAACTTAGTATTTTCAAGAAATCCCTATTATCCAATGACCATATCGGCACAATTAGATAGTGAAATAATAGAAATAGAAAAAGATGTATTGTTTGACTTGTTTATTGAAAATACAAACTTTTTAGAAACTTTTTTAGAGTTGATTTCTGACAATGCTTTTATCTTAAGTGACAAAATAAAAAGTTACACCAACAAAACCTTAAGAGAAAAAATCATGAATTATATTATTTATGAAAGTAAAAATCAGAATTCTAATCATATTAAACTTTCTATAACAAAGAAAGCTTTGGCTGAAAGGCTGGGAGTTGCAAGAACGTCTCTATCTCGTGAATTGGCTAAAATGAGAGACGAAGGGTTAATAGAATTTGATAGAGATTCAATTACACTTATTCCATAGAGAGAGATAGTTAGAGGAACTATTTGTAGGTCTAAGAGCAATTATTGACATGTATCATGACATTGATATACTAGACTAGTAGGCTTGGGTAAATGGAAAGAAATATAATAATTATAGTAAGAATAGATATATGTTAGTGATAGAGGTGTATATATTGAACAATAAAAAAATAGAAATAAAATGTACACTATGTGGGACTAAAGGAGATTTGTTTAATGAGTTTGACAGCAGAAGATATTATAATTGTCCTGACTGTAAATCAATATTTATGGACCCCCAGGATTATTTAACAAGCCAAGAGGAAGAAGAACGCTATAAGGAGCATAATAATGATATCAACGATTCACGATACCAAGAATTTGTAGCTCCCATTGTTAAAGCTGTTCAAAATGATTATAGACCTAATACCCTTGGACTGGATTATGGTTGTGGAACAGGACCGGTGATTACTAAATTATTAAATGATAAGGGCTATAAACTAAACTTATATGATCCTTACTTTGCAGATTATCCAGAAAACCTAAAAGTAAAGTATGACTATATAGTGTGTTGTGAAGTGATAGAGCATTTTTATAATCCCAAGGAAGAATTTCAAAGGCTTAATTGGCTATTGAAGCCTGGAGGTGCTATTTTCATGAAGACTGAGATTTATGATGATGATATAGATTTTGATACATGGTATTATAAAAACGATCCGACCCATGTGTTTTTTTATAGCCAAAAGACATTGGAATGTATTTAAGAATGTTTTCAATTTTCAGATGTAATAATAGAAGAGAAATATATTAAGCTTATATTATAAGATAAATCATGAGAAAAGTTGTAGGCTTAAAACATTTATGTTGGGTTAAGGAAAATAATGATATATAAATTATAGAAGGCATATATGAGGTTTAAAAATGAGAATAAACAAGTTTATAAGATCAACAGGACTATGTTCAAGAAGACAAGCTGATGAGTTCATTAAACAGAAAAAAGTAACTATTAATGGTAATATAGCTGTACTTGGAGATGTTGTAAATCCCGATGATCGAGTAGAGGTAAATGGTAAGTTGGTAGAGTTGGAGAAGAAAGATATATATATCGCTCTTAATAAACCACCAGGTATTACTTGTACAACTGAAAAGCATGTAAAAGGCAATATAATTGACTTTGTAAATCATCCTGAACGCATTTTCCCAATAGGAAGGTTAGACAAGGATTCAGAGGGGTTAATTTTACTAACCAATGATGGAGATATTGTCAATAAGATATTGAGGGCCGAAAATGATAATGAGAAAGATTATATTGTGACTGTGAATAAAGCCACTACACCGGATTTTATTAAAGGAATGTCAAATGGAGTAAAGATTTATAATCCTGTTAGAAATGAATATACTATAACAAATAAATGTAAAGTTGAAAAAATAAATAGTAGAACATTTAAAATAACGCTTACTCAAGGATTAAACAGACAAATAAGAAGAATGTGTAGTCACTTTAATTATAAGGTGGTAAAACTAAAGCGCATTCGCATTATGAATATAGAATTAAATAATTTGCCTTTAGGAAAGTGGAGAAATTTAACGGAAGAAGAGTTAAATACTCTTTTTTCAATTATTAATTAGAAAGGTAATTTCTCAAATACATCTTATTTTAATTCCTAACATTATCATCTTCCCCTGCAGTTTCATCATGGCAAAGTAATCGACTGGATGTATTTGCTCGGGGACAAGATCAAAGCTTATGGCACATTTACTGGGATGGAGCAAGATGGAGTAACTGGAG
>CAZXSM010000033.1:0-7874 GCA_964643255.1 uncultured Lachnospiraceae bacterium | reverse complement strand
AACTGGAGCAGATGGCATACAGTCAAAAGGTGTATTTGAGAAAATTGCTTCTGAAATTGGTGGGATTGTCCTTCCTATGTTGTTTCTTGGTCCTGATAGTGTACAGAGTAAAGATGGTTTATCTTATTATGGAATGGATCACCTTAGTTTTGAAGAAGATTCTCCACAACAGCTAGAAGGAAGTGCCTATTATATAGAGGATGAACTATTTAATGCTTTACTAGATACAATTATGGAAAACTTATCCCGTGCAGGCTTTAAGGTAGTTATCGGCCATGGCCATGGTCCATCGGTTAATGGGTTTTCTAAAAGAAAAGATAATTTCAAGGGAAAATATGGATTAACAACTTACACCCTTTGGGAGCTTGGATATGAGGGCGATGAAGGAATACAAACAGATCATGCTGCTACAAATGAAACCTCCCTTGTTATGGCACTAAGACCTGAACTTGTTGATATAGAGAAGCTGTCGGCGGATATCATACCTCTAGGTGTTGCTGGGGAAGACCCTAGAAAATCAGCATCAGCAAAACGAGGCAAAGAAATTATTGATAAAAATATTAAATTAACATCACAAAAGCTTCAAGAAATTGTAGATAATCTTTCAGTAGAAAAAAGAAACCTTGACTATCATAGTATGAAAAGTTTATTAAGAGAGTAAATAATCAAAGGGTAACCCCTTATTATTATATATTTTCATCATTTAACTATAATATATTTCAAGGAGAGGAGGAAAAATAAAATGGAAAACAAAACATATATTGCAATTGATTTAAAGTCATTTTACGCTTCTGTAGAGTGCATAGAACGTGGGCTTGATCCTCTAACTACAAATCTTGTTGTTGCTGATTCAAGCCGGACAGAAAAAACCATTTGTCTTGCTGTTTCTCCTTCTCTTAAAAAATACGGTATTTCCAGTAGGGCAAGACTTTTTGAGGTTGTCCAGAAGGTTAAGGAAATAAATGCATTACGGCTAAGCAAGGCACCAGGGAGGGTGTTTACTGGTGAATCTTATATTGATCCAGAAGTAAAGTCCTCTCCTAGTTTATCTTTAGCCTATATTACTGCTCCGCCAAAAATGGCATATTATATACAGTACAGCACTCAGATATATAATGTTTATTTGAAGTATATTGCACCTGAAGATATTCATGTCTATTCAATTGACGAGGTATTTATTGATGCAACAGATTATCTTGATACCTACAATCTTTCAGCTCGTGAACTTACATCCAAAATATTATTGGATGTACTTAAAACTACAGGCGTTACAGCATCAGCAGGAATAGGTACCAATTTATATCTTTGTAAAATTGCTATGGATATTCTTGCAAAAGGCGCTAAGCCAGATCAAAATGGAGTTCAAATAGCTGAATTAGATGAAATGAGTTATCGCCGCCTACTTTGGTCCCATCGTCCTATAACAGACTTCTGGCGTGTTGGCAGAGGCTATGCTAAGAAGTTGGAGGCACAAGGTTTATATACTATGGGAGATATAGCAAGATGTTCTATTGGAAAGTCTGATGATTACTATAATGAGGATTTATTATATAAGCTATTTGGTGTTAATGCAGAACTTTTGATTGATCATGCATGGGGTTGGGAGCCTTGTACCATTGCTGATATTAAAGCATATAAGCCAAAAGCAAATAGTCTTGGTTCAGGTCAAGTTCTCCACTGTCCATACTCATTTGACAAAGCAAAATTAATTCTAAAGGAAATGGCAGATCTTCTGGCACTTGATCTAGTAGATAAAAGACTTGTGACAGACCAGCTTGTATTAAGAGTGGGATACGATAGGGAAAGCCTATCAAATCCGAAGATAAGAAGTTCTTATAGAGGAGAGATTACTACTGATAGTTATGGACGTTCTGTTCCCAAATCAGCCCATGGCACTGTAAATTTAGATAGGCAGACTTCTTCTGCAAAGTTAATTATTGATGCACTTACAGGCCTATTCGAGGATATTGTAGATGACAATCTTTTGGTTAGAAGGATTACTATTACAGCAAATCGTGTTGTAGATGAAGCAAGCATTCAGAAGACGGATAATTATGAGCAACTTAATCTCTTTACAGATTATGAGAGCCAACAAAAGAAAAAAGAGGAAGAAGAAGCAGAGTTAGCTCGGGAAAAAAAGATGCAGAAAACAGTATTAGAGATAAAGAAGAAATATGGTAAGAATGCAATTGTAAAGGGTATGAACCTAGAGGAAGGAGCTACTACAATAGATAGAAACAAGCAGATTGGAGGCCATAAGGCATGACAAGTAAATATGACGACATAATAGATTTACCACGCCATGTATCTAAGAAAAGACCTCAGATGCCAGTTAGTAATCGGGCTGCTCAGTTTTCTCCTTTTGCTGCTTTAACTGGTTTTGATAAGGCTGTTAAGGAAACAGCTAGATTGACTGAAGATAGGATAGAACTTGATGAATACATGAAGGAAGCTTTAAATAGTAAATTGCAAATTATAAAAGATCAGCTTATAAATCACCCTGAAGTCACAGTAACTTACTTTGAAGCAGATGAGAAAAAAGATGGCGGTGCTTATGTTACTGCTAAAGCTAGGGTTAAAAAGATTGATAAATTTAAAGGGCTTCTTGTTATGGAAAATGAAATAGTAATTTCAATTGATGAGATTATTAGTATTGAGGGAGAGATTTTTGCAACCTATTAATAGTATTTATTATTTATTTATAATTTAAATAAGATAGTATTAAAAAGAGCATTGTAATAAAGTAGATGGAGGCGGTTCATTGAACTTTCAAGGGACAACTACTGAAAAGAAAATATATAAAAAAAAAGAGAAAGAAAAAGAAGTAGTCAAAAATATGATTGAAATATACTGTAGAGGAAATAAGCATGATAAAGAGAAAACTTGCAGTGAATGTCAAGAATTAATAGAATATTCACATGATAGGTTAGATAAGTGTCCATTCATGGAGGAAAAAACCTTTTGCAGTAATTGTGAGAAACATTGTTATAAAAAAGAGGAGAGAGAAAAGATTAGAAGGGTTATGAGATATAGTGGGCCAAGGATCTTATTCTATCATCCCATAATGGCAATTAAACATCTAATATACTCTCTCTTTAGTTATTGTTTGAGCAATATTAAGTAGTTAAAAAACAAAATAAAGTATATCAATAATTTAAGCCATTGAATGTATAGATGAACATTTAATGGCTTTTTCTAAAAGGATGCTTACATATTTATATTTCATCTTCGATATAAATAAAAATATAACACCAATTATAATTAAAGGAAACCTATATAAATAGGTATCAATGTTATTATATAAGAAGAGGTAATTATATTTAACAATTTAGGAACCTAAGTTTTTATGACATAAGGAGGATATTGATTAAATGAGAAGGTATAAACAACATATAGGTTTAATATTAGTGATTCTTTTAGTTTTAAGCAGCTTTGTAGGATGTACAAAAAGCGATCAAGCTACTGATATATCGGAGTCTGATTTATCGGTAAGTGAGACAGAAGAAGTAATTGAAGAAACTGAAGAAACTGAAGAGAGTGAAGAAGTTAAAGAAAGAGATACAAATGTGGACTCTCTTTTAGTTTCAATGACACTTGAAGAAAAAGCTGGCCAAATGGTACAAGCTAATAGAGATAATGCAACCCTTCAACAAGTAATTGATTTAGGACTTGGTTCGATTTTAAGTGGTGGTGGTTCATATCCAGGGAATAATACCCTTGAAGAATGGACAGAAATGGTAGAAGATTATCAAAATGCAGCCATGCATACAGATAAGCAAATACCTATAATATATGGTGTTGATGCAGTACATGGTTTTGCATTGGTTAAAGACGCTGTAGTATTTCCCCATAATATTGGACTAGGGGCTGCTAATGATCCAGAGCTTATGTATGAAATGGGAGCGGCAGTTGCTGAAGAAATGAAACTTACAGGGGTACATTGGAATTTCTCACCTTGTGTTGCAGTTAACACAGATCCTAGGTGGGGAAGGACTTATGAATGTTTCTCTACTGATCATCAAATTGTAACAGAGTTGGCAAAAGCTTATATTAATGGGCAGGAGGATCATGGAATAGTTCCATCTGCAAAACACTATGTAGCTGACGGTGCTGCCTTATATGGCACAGGACCAGGTGATTTTCTGATTGATCAGGGAGATGCTATTATGAGTGAAGAGGAGCTTAGAAGTAGTCAGCTTGTACCATATAAAGAATTGGTAGATAGTGGAGTAAAGATTATTATGGCTTCCCATAGTTCTTGGAATGGAGACAAGTTACATGGTCATGAGTATCTCCTTACAGATGTGCTTAAAGAAGAATTTGGTTTTGATGGTTTCATAGTATCAGACTGGGAGTCAGTTACAAATCTTGGTGAAGGAAGTCTTGAAGCAAATGTTATTAAATCGGTAAATGCAGGAATAGATATGCTAATGGAGCCTAACGATTATATTAGAGTTAGATACATAATTATAGAGGCTGTAAATAATGGTAAGATTTCTGAAGAAAGAATTGATGATGCTGTTAGAAGGATTCTAACTGTTAAAAAGGATATAGGTCTCTTGGATGACCCTTATATGGAAAATAGAAGTTATGAAGTTGATGAATTAGGAAGTGACCAGTATCGTAATTTAGCTAAGGAATTAGTTGAAAAATCCCTAGTACTTCTTAAAAATGATAATGATGTTCTTCCTTTAAAAGAAGGTCAAAAGATATATGTAGTAGGTCCTGCAGCAAATGATATGGGCTTACAATCTGGTGGTTGGGGGCTAACATGGCAAGGAGAAACAGATAGTGGTGGTAGGAAAGTTACAGAAGGAACTACTATCCTTGAAGGCCTTATAGAGTATGGTGAAGAATATGGTTATGAAATAATAACTGAAGAAGAAAGAGCTGATGAAGCTGATATAGTATTACTGGCAATTGGTGAAATGCCTTATGCTGAATTCTTAGGTGACACATCGGACTTATCTATAACAGGAGAATTTGGCCATGAGGAAAACCAGGAAGCAATAGAGTTTGCAGAAAGTTTAGACAAGCCAGTAATTACATTACTTGTAGCTGGAAGAAATGTTATAATTAGTGACTATGTAGATAATTGGGATGGTCTTGTTATGTGTTACCTACCTGGTTCAGAGGGAGATGGAGTTGCCTCAGTATTGTCAGGAGAAGTTAATTTTACAGGGAAATTACCAATGCCTTATTATAAAAGTGTAGAAGATATTGGTAAGGAAGATGCTACAATGCTGTATGAATTTGGATATGGCTTAGAGTATTGATTATAGTATTAACTTAGTTTATGTGAAATAGTTTGTGTTTCCTTGTATTGGATTAAGGGTTTTCATACACAAACTATTTCACATATTTAATTATAAGATTATAACTTTTTATAAATTACAAACTTTCTTTTACTTTCTATTCCAAAAACGTTGTTGAGCAATTGCACAAACAAATTCTTCTTCAAAGTTAGGATTATTTGCAGCAAAAACTACACCATCAAGGTTTCTATCATGTGGACGTTTAACACAGTGTTGCGCAGTTGATGCAACACCAATTGGTTTATAATATTTATATGAATCGTTAAAATATTTCATAAGGTTTTGATTAAAATCATCTTGATTATCTGCTTTTCCACCTACTATATAGACAGAGTCATATAATGCTGGATCTTTTGTTAAGAAGGTTTCATCAACTTGCAGTTTTGTACCGTCATCACCTATAAGAGTTCCTAGTTTTTCACTAACAATATCTACAAAAACACCATGACATTGTAGCATTTCTAATGTGCATCTTACTTCTTTACCTTTAAATCCATTAGCAATTACTACAGCAACTTTTTGTGTATATGCATAATGAGGAGTATTAACTGTACTAATAGCTGGGGAATATCTTGATTCCTTAACGTTAGTACCTTTTGGACGTGCTACTCCAATATTATCTGCAAGGATGCATGCCATTTCTCTATCAACATTTACCCACATATCAACATTTTGCTGTCTAACTGACATATTTTTTACATTTTGTAGATGGAAAATCAAGTTATTTAAAAGATCTTTCTTTTCAAAAGTTGCTAAACTATTCCAAAAAAGTCTTGGTTGTGAGAAGTGATCATCAAATGATGAACTTGGGCGCACCCTTGTCTTGTGTCCTTGAACTTTTTCTGGATAATGCATGTATCCACCCTTTTCTGGAGGGGTCACTGCAGGAGTATTACCAGCTAGTGAGTTTTCGTGGTAATGTTGAGGATCAACATCAATTCTATATTTTGAAAATCCTTCTCGGTGGTTAGTGTTTACATCAACGATAGGCCTGTTAACCGGTATTTCATTGATGTTTCCAGTGCCAAGTCTATGATAATCTGTATCCCTATAAGCAAATGTTCTTCCTTGCAATACTGGGTCATTTGAAAAAGCAATTCCAGGAACTATAGTTGCAGGATCAAAGGATGATTGTTCTTCTTCTGCAAAGAAGTTATCAACTAATTTGTTTAAGGTCATTTTACCTATGATATGAACAGGAACAACTTCCTCTGGCCAATGTTTAGTATCATCTATTACATCAAAGTCATACTTAAACTCATCTTCTTCAGGAATTAATTGTACACCTAACTCATATTCAGGATATGCGCCTTTATTTATTGCCTCTATAATATCCTTACGATGGAAGTCGGGGTCTATTCCACCGATAATATTTGCTTCTTCTAATAATAATGAATGAATTCCAAGTTTAGGTTTCCATACATATCTAACAAAAGTCGATTTTCCTTCTTTATTAATAAATCTGAATGCATTAATAGGCCATCCTTCCATCATACGCCAACTTCTTGGACGACCACGTAAGGACATTAGCCACATAACCATATGTGCAGATTCTTGATTGTTTGCTACATAGTCCCAGAAATTATCATGGGCAGTAGTTGCTTGTGGTATATCTGTAACAGGGTTTGGCTTTGCCGCATGAACTACATCCATAAATTTCATTGCATCTTGAACTATAAATACTGGAAATTGAAGTGATAACATGTCGTAATTTCCTTCTTGGGTATAAAACTTAACTGCAAACCCACGTATATCTACTGCTGTATCCTTGGATCCTTTATTCCCCTGAAATGTAGAGAATCTAGTAAAAACAGGTGTTTTTATTCCAGGTTCCTGAAGAAAAGCAGCTGTAGTATATTTTTTCATAGATTTACAGGATTCAAATTCACCATATACACCAAAACCTCTAGCATGAACTACTTTTTCTGGTATTCTCTCCCTGTTAAAACGTGATTGTTTTCTATAAAAGTGAAAGTCTTCAAGTAAGATAGGCCCACGTTGACCAGCTCTTAAACTCCAATTATCGTTTGAAACCTTATAACCAGAGTCACCTTTCATCTTTTTTCCTGGACCTGTATTTTTCCTCCGAAATTGATTAAGTTGCTTATCTTTACAATTATCTATTGTATTATCCTTTTTATTCATATTTTAAATATCCTTTCATTGATAAATGTCTAATTATAATATAATATATTCACAGGTTATTGAATTGACACTATTTAAGGATTAATCCTTGCAAAATACGAGAAAGTCTGACCTTTTTAGCTACAAATATTAAAGCTATAAAGCAAAGTATTGAGACTAGTGGCAATTTGTTGTATCTTATAAATATGTAATATATTGAAGATGAAAGGAAGATTAAATGGATAAAATAGTAGAAAGATTTAAAAGCTACATAGCTATCGATACTAAATCAGATGCAAGTATTAAGACTTGTCCTAGTACACCTGGACAATTAGACCTAGGAGCTATACTTGTTAAGGAGTTAAGAGAGCTAGGCCTTAGTGATGTTAAACAAGATGAAAATGGATATGTCTATGCTACACTTAAATCGAATAT
>CAZXSM010000032.1:0-23494 GCA_964643255.1 uncultured Lachnospiraceae bacterium | reverse complement strand
AAACACTAATATATGTTTGACAATGTATTTAATATGTATTATTATAAAGGACAATAGAAAAAATACTATGATGGAGAGAGTAGGATTTTATGAAAGGTTATAGCGAGTCAGAGATAGTGAAAGCCTGACCCAAGTATATAAGATTTGAATATCACTCCTAAGTAGCAGGCAGAAAGTTATTGACGATTAAGCTGGGCCGGCATCCACCGTTATATGGAAACATATCATATTAACTAATTTAAAGTTTGACTAGAATATAACTTTTTGTTGATACCGTATGTAAATAGGTGGTATAATGAAAGCAATTATAGCTCTCATCCTGTTTATGGATGAGGGCTTTTTATATTTCAGACAAATAAATATCTAAAGTGATTAGGAGGAATAAAAATGCATAAGAAGGTTAGTACAGACCTGAATTTCGTAGACCGTGAAAAACAAACTTTAAAACAATGGAAAGCAAATGATATTTTTAACAAAATGGTTGAACATAGAAAAGATGGAGAAGTTTATACTTTCTATGATGGACCGCCAACTGCTAATGGAAAACCACACATTGGTCACGTGTTAACAAGGGTAGTAAAAGATGTTATTCCAAGATATAGAACTATGAAGGGTTATCATGTACTCCGTAAGGCGGGTTGGGATACCCATGGACTACCAGTAGAACTTGAAGTTGAGAAAAAACTTGGACTTGATGGTAAGGAAGATATTGAAAAGTATGGTTTAGAGCCATTTATAGAAGAATGTAAGAAAAGTGTTTGGAATTATAAGGGTATGTGGGAAGAATTTTCAGACAAGGTTGCATATTGGGCTGACATGGATGATCCCTATATTACTTATGAAAATGATTATATCGAATCTGTATGGTGGTCTTTAAAGGAAATTTACGATAAAGGACTCTTATATAAAGGTTTTAAAGTTGTTCCCTATTGTCCAAGATGTGGAACACCGCTATCAACTCATGAAGTAGCTCAAGGTTATAAAGATGTGAAAGATAAATCTGCTATAGCTAAATTTAAAGTAAAGGGAACAGATAATGAGTATTTCCTAGCATGGACTACTACACCTTGGACTCTGCCTTCTAACGTTGCTCTTTGTGTTAATCCAGGTGAAGCTTACGTAAAAGTATCTGTCCAAGTGGATGACAAGGGAAATATAGTAAAAGAAGGACAAGAGGTAGAAGGTTCAGTAAAAGAAGAAAAATATATTTTAGCTGAAGAGCTTCTATCTATAATCAATGGAGACTATAAAGTAGAAAACACATATATAGGTTCAGACTTGGAATATGTAGAATATGAACCTTTATTTAATTACGGACAACTTGATAAAAAGGCTCATTATGTAACATGTGATAACTTTGTTACACTAACAGATGGTACTGGAATAGTTCATATTGCACCAGCCTTTGGTGAAGATGACTCTATGATAGGCCGTGAATATGATTTACCATTTCTACAATTAGTAGATGGTAAGGGTGAGTTTAAGCCAGAAGCTACAGAGTTTGCCGGTATGTTTGTTAAAGATGCAGATGAACCTATTATAGAAAACCTTTATCAAAGAGGTTTACTATATGAAGTAGCTCCTTTTGAGCACAATTATCCACACTGCTGGAGATGCGATACACCTCTAATATACTATGCAAGACAATCATGGTATATCGAAATGACAAAAGTAAGAGATGAACTTGTAGACAATAATAAAAAAATCAACTGGTTACCAGAAAGTATTGGTAAAGGAAGATTTGGAGACTGGATAGAAAATGTTCAAGACTGGGCTATAAGTCGTGATAGATATTGGGGAACACCTCTAAATATTTGGGAATGTGAAGATGAGCATAGGCATGCTATTGGAAGTATAGAAGAATTAAAATCCCTATCAGATAATTGTCCAGATGATATTGAACTTCATAGACCATTTATCGACAAAGTAACTATAAAATGTCCTGAATGTGGTAAAGAAGCAAAAAGGGTAGAACCAGTTATTGATTGCTGGTTTGATTCAGGAGCTATGCCATTTGCACAATGGCACTATCCATTTGAAAATAAAGAAGAATTTGAACAACATTTTCCAGCTGACTTTATAAGTGAGGCTGTTGATCAAACAAGAGGATGGTTTTATTCATTACATGCTATTTCAACCTTACTATTTAATGAGCCAGCATTTAAAAATGTTATAGTTATGGGTCATGTACAAGATAAAAATGGGCAAAAGATGTCTAAATCCAAGGGTAATGCGGTAGATCCAATGGAGGCTTTAGAAACTCATGGTGCAGATGCAATTAGATGGTACTTTTCATCTAATAGTGCTCTTTACCTTCCTAATCGTTATTCAGATGATATTGTTATTGAGGGACAAAGGAAGTTTATGGGTACATTTTGGAATACGTATGCATTTTATATTCTTTATGCTAACATTGACCAATTTGATGCTACAAAACATTCCCTTGAAGTTGATAAATTACCAATCATGGATAAATGGTTATTATCAAAATTAAACACTTTAATAAAAGAAGTTGATAACCACTTAGAAAATTATAGAATGGTTGAAGGTGCTAGATTACTAAACGCTTTTGTAGATGAGCTCAGTAACTGGTATGTAAGACGTAGTAGAGAGCGTTTCTGGGCAAAAGGTCTAGAACAAGATAAGATTAATGCCTACATGACCCTATATACTAGCTTATTAACTTTAGCAAAGCTTGCAGCTCCTTATATTCCTTATATGACAGAAGAAATTTATCAAAACTTAGTTACAGAAATAGATGAAAATGCACCAGAAAGCATCTTTTTATGTGATTATCCAAGTTATGACGAGAGTTTAATTGATAAAGAACTTGAAGAGAATATGGATGCAGCTTTAAAGATTGTTGGACTTGGTCGTTCATGTAGAAACACTGCAAATATCAAGAATAGACAGCCTATTGGAAAAATGTTTGTTAAATCAAACTATTCCTACCAAGATGAATACGGAAAAGAAGTAAATGGCCTTCCATTTTATTATAAAGAGATTGTTGAAGATGAATTGAATATCAAAGAAATCATATTTACAGATGATGTTGGAGAATTTACAACCTATTCTTTTAAGCCACTCCTTAAAGTATTAGGTCCCAAATTTGGAAAGAATGTTGGACGTATTAAAAATTTGCTAGATGAAGTAGATGGTAACAAAGCAATGGATGAAATCAACAAAACAGGAAGTTTAAGGTTGGATATAGATGGAAAAACTATTGAAATCGACAAAGATGAACTATTAATTGAGCCAATGCAAAAAGAAGGTTTTATATCAGATTCAAATAATGGAGTTACAGTAGTATTAGATATTGTTCTTTCAGAAGAATTAATAGAAGAAGGCTTTGTAAGAGAAGTTATAAGCAAAGTTCAAACAATGAGAAAAGATGCTGGTTTTGAAGTTATGGATAGAATAATAGTATCACAAAGCGATAACGATAAAATTAAAGAAATTATAGTTAATAATGAAGAACAAATTAAAAAAGAGGTTTTAGCTGATAATATCCAATATGATGAGGCTTCAGGCTTTACTAAAGAGTGGAATTTAAACGGCGAAGACGTAAAATTAGGTGTTGAAAAATCCAGTTAAAGCACAAAGTGACTTCATAAAACTTAATAAAATTACAAATGCTTCAAAAGTGTATAAAAAAATCATTTCTGGTGAAAATATATCTAGAGGTGATGATAACTATGATAAGACAAAACTTGTCTAAATTTTTTAGGAGCAAGAGTTTTTATGTGTTATTAAGTGTCGGGGCTGTAGCGGTTTTAGTTATTGCAGTGGTGGGATTATACCAAGCATCAAATGAAGATAATAATGAATTTGTGCAGTTAGATGAACCTATTTCTGAAGTAGTAGAAGATAATTATGAAGAAAACCTTGAGTCAGACAATGATAACAAACCTCCATCTTCAGTTACAAATAAGAATAAAGGTAATGATAAGGTGGACGTAGTCCAAAAAGAAACTAATAAATCAAAACAGGTGGATCAAAGACCTGAGCAAGAAAACACAAATGACAATCTATTAGAATATGATGCCTATGGAGACCCTAGTTATGTTGAAGAAACAGACCTAGATTATCAGGAAATAGTAGAAGTAGAAGCTGAAGAAGTTATGAAACCTACTACCCTACATTTCAATCATACAAGTGATAAATTATTATGGCCTGTATCAGGTAATATAATTAGAAAATATAGCATGGATAGTTTAGTTCATTATGCAACTCTTGCACAATGGAAAGTTAGTCCTGCTATGTTAATATCTGCAGAAGTAGGAGAAGAAGTTTCTTGCAGTGCAGATGGAATAATTATCTCAATTGAAGATAACGAAGAGACTGGAATAACAGTTACTTCATCTATTGGCGATGGTTATTACCTAGTATATGGACAGTTAGACGAAGAAAGTTTAACTGTTGAGGAAGGTGACACCGTAGAAAGAGGTCAAATACTTGGACATATAAGTGAGCCGAGTAGGTATAATAAAGTAGAGGGACCAAGTTTGTATCTGCAGTTATCAAAAGAAGAAGAAAGCTTAAACCCTATGTTATGCCTTGAGTAACAAGTCATAAGGTTATATCTACATTTTCATAATAACAAATGCTCATAAGATTAAGATGGTATATATGATAATAGATTATTAGATGCTGGAGGTTAGTCAATCTCCAGCATTTATAACTTAAAATAATCACAATAAGCTATTATTGGAATATACTATTAGTAAATAGAAGAAGCAAATAATAAGAAATAAGGAAAAAGTTACATATCTAAACAACTCGCAACCGAGTATACTTTTACCTTATTTCTAATACTTTGATAACACACCAGCTTCTTCGGTTGCTTTATATAGATATGGAAAAGGCGAGTAGATTAAAACTTACTTGCCTTTTTAAATTTATTCTTGTAATCCTTTTGTGATATGATATACTAGTTTAATAGTTTAAAGTACAGTGAATAAATAGATAAAGGAGTAAAATGTAATGGAACAACTAGTTACTATTCGGAAAATATTTAAAAATAGAGAAAAATATATTGGACAAAATATAAGAGTTGGAGGATGGGTTAAGAGTATAAGGGATTCTAAAACTTTTGGATTTATAGTTTTAAGTGATGGAACTTTTTTTGATTCACTACAAATTGTATATCATGATGATTTAGAAAATTTTGACGAAATCTCCAAGCTTAATGTTGGTTCATCTCTTATTATTGAAGGTGAACTAGTTTCTACCCCACAGGCAAAACAACCCTTTGAAATACAGGCATCTAAAGTTACTATAGAAGGTAAATCCTCACCAGATTATCCATTGCAGAAGAAACGCCATACTTTGGAATATTTAAGAGGTATTACCCACTTACGTCCGAGAACTAATACTTTTCAAGCTGTATTTCGAATAAGATCACTAATAGCATATGCGATTCATAAATTTTTTCAAGATAGAGACTTTGTATATGTTCACACTCCTATAATTACTGGAAGTGATGCTGAAGGGGCAGGAGAAATGTTTCATGTAACCACCCTAGACCTTGAAAATGTACCAAAAAATGATGATGGAAGTGTGGATTACTCAGAAGACTTCTTTGGTAAGAATGTCAACTTAACAGTTAGTGGACAACTAAATGCTGAAGCATATGCTCTAGCATTTAGCAATGTATATACTTTCGGGCCAACTTTTAGGTCTGAGAATTCAAACACAAGTCGTCATGCTGCAGAATTTTGGATGGTAGAGCCAGAAATAGCATTTGCAGACCTGCAAGATAACATGGATTTAGCAGAAGACATGATGAAGTATATAATTAAATACGTTCTGGAAAATGCGCCAGAAGAAATGGAATTCTTAAATAAGTTTATAGATAAGGGACTTTTATCTAGACTTGAAAATGTTATGAATTCTGAATTTGTTTCTATTACTTATACTGAGGCAATTAAAATATTAGAAAAAGAAAATGATAGATTTAATTATAAAGTAAGTTGGGGAGCCGATCTACAAAGTGAACATGAAAGATATTTAACTGAAAAAGTATATAAAAAGCCAGTATTTGTTACTGATTATCCAAAGGATATTAAGGCTTTTTATATGAAACAAAACGATGATAATAAAACTGTTGCAGCTATGGACCTACTTGTTCCGGGAATTGGCGAAATCATTGGTGGTAGTCAAAGAGAAGAAGATTATGATAAATTATTAAATAGAATGAATGAACTTGGATTTAAGAGAGAAGAATATGAGTTTTATTTAGATTTAAGAAAGTATGGTACGGTAAAACATGCTGGTTTTGGACTTGGATTTGAACGTTGTGTAATGTACTTAACAGGTATGACTAATATTCGTGACGTACTTCCATTCCCAAGAACAGTTAATCATTGTGAACTGTAGAGATTAAAAACAAAATACGGGGCAGTATATCTATATTCATAGGAAAAGTGTTTGAATATAGATATACTGCCCTTGTCTCTTATTGAAACATATGTTCTGTTATGATAAAATATGTTTAGATTAATGGATAAATCAGGAGGTATAGATATGAAGTTTCTTCATCTAGCTGATGTTCATTTAGGGGTAAAGCCAGACAGAGGATTTAATTGGAGCGAGAATAGAAGGCAGGAAGTTTGGGAGAATTTTAGATATGTAGTAGAGATATGTAATAAGGAAGATGTAGACTTGCTTCTTATTGCAGGAGATTTCTTTCATAAGCAGCCATTGGTAAGGGAATTAAAAGAAGTAAATTATATATTTTCAACTATTAAAGAAACCAAGGTTGTGATTATTGCTGGGAATCATGATTATATAAGCCATAGATCTAATTATATAAACTTTGATTGGAGCCCAAATGTTCATATGTTATTGAATAGAGAAGTGGATAGTATTTATTTTGAAGATATTAACACAGAAGTTTATGGCTTTAGTTATCATCAAAGAGAGATCAAAGAAGATTTTTTAAAAGATGTTACTATAAAGCATAGAGATAGAATTAATATATTATTAGCTCATGGTGGAACTGCCAACAACCTTCCTTTTGATTTAAAAACCTTGGAAGTGAAAGGTTTTGACTATATTGCATTAGGTCATATACATAAACCCCAAAAGCTTGGTGAGCGAATTGCATATGCAGGTTCTATAGAGCCAACTGATAAAAATGATATAGGCAAAAGAGGTTATATTATTGGGCAAATAGATAAAGAGGATATAAATAAAGGGTCGTCTATTAGTTTTAAGTATAGAACTTCTTCCATAAGAGAATATATTTATATAGATATTGAAGTAAGTGACACTATGACTAATTCAGAGTTGCAAGATCTTGTCAAGGAGTCTCTTGCTGCTTATGATCAGAAGAACATATTTGTAATTATTTTAAACGGTTATAGAGATCCAGATGTAACATTTAATACAGAACCATTGTATAAGCTTGCAAATGTAATAGAGGTTAGAGACGAGAGCCTTGCTAATTACGATTTCAAAACCCTTTATTTGCAAAATAAAGATAATATTATAGGGAGTTTTATATCTGCTATAAAGAATTGTGATGAAGCAGAAGATATTAAAACAAGGGCTTTGTATTATGGAATAGAGGCTTTGCTCTATGGTAAAGAAGGGTGATGATTTATGCGTCTACTTAAGTTGAAAATAAGTAACTTTGGTATGTTTCATAACAAGACAATAGACTTATCTAATGGAATAAACCTTATATATGGTAAAAACGAATCTGGAAAATCAACAATTCATGGCTTTATAAAAGGAATGTTATTTGGAATTGAAAAGACTAGAGGTCGACCATCTATTAATGATATGTATGATAAGTATGAACCATGGGATAGGCCAGGTTCTTATGATGGTAATATTACATTTGAATCTAATAATGAGATATATCACTTATATAGAAGTTTTAATAAAAATAATAAAGAAGATGTTTTAACTCAAGTTGAAACAGGAAGACAAATGGATATTTCTGATAATGAATTTCAAGAGCTAATTGGTGGATTAACTAAAAGTGGTTTTGACGGCACGATAAGTATCGAACAAGTGAAGGCAAAAACCCAAAAAGAATTAATCTATATTGTACAAAACCATATCACTAACCTTACTACATCTAAAAGCCTAGAAATTGACGTTAAGAAGGCTTTAGACAATCTGGGAGAAAGACTCAAGGAGCATGATACAAAGGCGCTTAGGTTACAAATAGAAGCCTTAGATATGGAAATAAAAGAAGGAGAGAGAACAAGTCTCCAGGTAGAAGAATTAATTAAGCAGATTACTCAAATTCAGATGCAAATACAAGAGCTTAACAATGAAAAAACCCTCTTGGTTAATAACCAGTTTTATTCTCAAGATGAACTTCAAGGGTATTTTATGAAGTTTCCAGTAATAAAAACTAAATATGGATATTACTTAGAAAGTTTAGATCGTAGTGATCAGTTAAAAGATAAAATTATTTCATTAAAAAATCAAGTACATAAGAAAAGTCCTTTATTAACAGAAGAAGTATCAAATATACAAGTGAGTTTAAAAGAATTAGAAAGTCTTAGCCAAAGGCACAGTAATCTTGTTAATGAAAAGGCCGAATACAAAATAAGTCAAGAAGACGAATTAGAATTAAGTAGAAGGCGTAATCTATATGTTTCAAGTCCTATGTTCGTGGCAGGTTTAATTCTTTTTTTATTAAATTATCCTGCTAATGATAACTTATTTAAACTAGGTGTTTCTATAGCTATAATAGGGATTATTGTCTTTGTTACTTTAAATATGATTACTGGAATTAAAAAGAAAAGTTTCCAAACCGAATTTTACATATTAGAAGATAATGCAAGGGTTATAGAGGATCAAATTGTAAATATGTTAAATAAGTACAAGACACAGTCTATTTCTGACCTTAGAAAAATTTATGAAAATTCTCTCAGAGACCATCAAATTATAAATCAATTAGAAAAGGAAATTCAAGCTTATGAAAGCGAATATAGTCTATTACAAGAAAAAATAGAAAGACTACAAAGAGAAATCATAGAATATGTTAACCTTTTCATATATATATATCCAGATGACATACAGAAGGACTTAGTGTTAAATGATGATGTAATTGGGGTTTTAGATGAATATATTACAGACGAATCATTAAAGCTAAACAAATATAGGCAAGATGTAAAACCTCAACTGATAGAATTATTAGATAAAAAAGAAAAAATCAGATGGAAAATAGACTTATTAGAATCTAAAGAGGAGTTATCAGAAGATCAAGATAAGTATCAGGAGTTGTTAGAAAAAGAGAGGAATTATGAAATTGAAAAGAAAAGTATTAATCTTGCTAGTAGTGTAATAAGGGAATTGTCAGCAGATATTCACGACACTTTTGGAACAAGACTTAATGAAGAGGTTTCAAACAAAGTAAGTGAGATAACTAAAGGTAGGTATAAAGACGTTAAAGTAAATGAAAAACTAAAGATAAAGACAGAAATTGGTGATAAATATAGGAGATTAGAAAGATTAAGTGTAGGAACAATAGACCAGATTTACTTATCCCTTCGCTTAAGTTTAGCAGATATGATATATGGTAAAAATCAAGTTCCCATCCTTCTAGATGATACTTTTGCATATTACGATGACAGTAGATTAAGATATACCTTAGAACTTCTATCCAGGGAGAAAGACCGACAAATCATAATATTTACATGTCATAAACGTGAAAAAGAAATTCTTGATGACCTTGGTGTAAGTTACACTTATACTGAGCTATAAACCTTATGGTCAACAAGTAAAAAAAGAATTGTATTTATTAAGCAAATATAAGTGAACTTACTATGCCCCTTAATATTTGATTAAAATATACAATTCTTTATCTTTATATAATATATTGATTCTAATAAATATATAACCTATAAGGTTTTAGAGAATAATCTATTAGGCTAAAATAAGATTAATCATTTTCACACTTGATTTCACCATTTTCATATCTCTTAACATATTTACGTATACGTTCAGCAGGGCTAAGAAGACGGCTAATAGACTGATCGTGATTAAGGGTATCAATAAGTAAAGCCATATATTTACTCATATCAACACTAGCATACCAAGGTCTTGTAAATAATTCTTCAGGTTGATAAATTAAATTAGTAGTCATTACTTTATCAATGATACCTTCTTCGTAAGCCTTATCAAATCTTTCAAGTCCGCTAGTAAATAGGCCGAATGTTGTAGCGCAATATATTCTTTTTGCTTTACGTGCTTTTAATCCTTTTGCAACTTCAATCATACTACCACCAGAAGATATCATATCATCAATTATTAGAATATCTTTACCCTCTACATCAGCGCCTAAAAACTCATGGGCAACAATAGGATTTTGGCCATCAACTATAATAGAATAGTCGCGACGTTTATAGAACATACCCAAATCAACTTCGAGTACATTAGAAAAATATACTGCTCTTGACATAGCACCTTCATCTGGACTAACAATCATTAGATGGTCAGGGCTAATTGTAAAGTCATTTGAACATTGCAAAAATGTTTTAATAAATTGATAAGTACATTGAACAGATTCAAAAGAATGTAAAGGAATAGCGTTTTGAACTCTAGGATCATGTGCGTCAAAAGTTATGATACTTTCAACACCCATATTTACCAATTCCTGAAGAGCTATTGCACAATCTAATGATTCTCTAGAGTGTCTTCTATGCTGTCTACTTTCATATAAGAAAGGCATAATAACAGTTATTCTTCTGGTCTTTCCTCCTGCAGCAGCAATTATTCTTTTTAGATCCTGATAATGATCATCAGGGGACATATGAGTCTCTTGACCACGTACAGTATATTTCAAACTATGGTTGGTAACATCTACGATAATATAAAGGTCGTCACCTCTTACAGTTTCATTAATTACGCCTTTTCCTTCACCAGAACCAAATCTAGGTGTGGAAGATTCAATCAAGTAAGTATCACGTTTATAATCAGAAAATGCAAAAGAATCTTCATTTTTATGTTTTCTTTCATTACGCCATTTTACAAGATATTCATCAACTCTTTTCCCTATTTCACTGCTGCTTTCTAATGCAATAATACCAAGGGGTCCGACTGGTAAGCTTAAAAACTTTTCATCATTGCTGGACATTTTTTCCTCCATATATTTTTGTAAAATTTTCAGGTGCAAAATATATACATATTCGATATTATAATACTATTCTAGATAAGGTTCGTCAAGCTTTTATCAGACTTAATAATATCAATAAATTCATCAAATAACTAGAATTATATAAACCTTTTAAGACGAATATCATCACCAACAATTTTTAGCAGTTCATAATTACTAATTATTCTTGAGAATATGCGTTCACTATACTTAGTATTTATGTTATCAAGTGATAAATTCGTAGAAATTATGGTGGACTTTTCTCTTAAGTATCTTTCGTTAATACATAGATATAATTGTGTATTAATAAAAGCATTTGTTAATTCAGTGCCTAAATCATCAATAATTAACAGGTCGCAATCTAAAATGTAACTAAACTGATTTTGAATTTCTTCATTATCATCCTCTCTGTTAAACTTGTTTTTTTCCAGAATATCAAAAAGTTGAAATGCAGTTAAGTAAATAACAGTATAGGACCGGTCTAGTAACTCTTTTGCTATACAATTAGTAAGAAATGTTTTTCCCACACCAGTATTACCGTAAATAAATAAATTCTTAAAACTAGTGTCAAAAGTATCAATAAAATCTTTGCTTTGGTCAACTATATTTTTAATGTTTTGTCTAGGTGAACAGTTAACATCTTTATCAATATAATCATCTGGATAATAATCAAAAGAAAACTTAGAGAAATTTTCTTTTGCAATAGCATTCTTTATATTAGATTGTGAATAAAGTACATTTACAATAGCCTGTCTAAAGCAATGACATTTATCGCTACCAACATAGCCAGTATCTTTACAATTATTACATTGATATTGTAAGTCTAGATAATTCTCAGGGAAACCGTGTTTTGTAAGTAAACACTTACGTTTTTTGCTAGATGATTTGGCAGTATTCTTTAAATTTTTAATAGTATCGCTATTATTATCGCTTACTAAGAGAAGTTTAGCGGTAGACATAGCGGAATCAATAATTCTATCATCTATTTCTTTAAGTTGTGGGATTTTCTCATAAGCATTTGTAACTCTAAGGTCTAATTCATGTTTGTTTTCTAATTGCTTTTTGTCATATTCTCTAAGTATTTTTTTAAACTGATAATTATTTAATCCCATGGTATAGCTCCTTCAAATTAATTGTTCTTTTTATGTAGTAATTTCTTTTCTAAAGAAGAATAATCTTCTTTAGAATAAGATCTTTGTGGGAAAGCATTAAATCGGTTGTTATTAGTGTTTTTACTTCCATTACTATTATTCTTCTGCTTATTTGACGAAGAATTTTTAGAAGATTTTTTGTGTTCCTCATCTAATGCCCTAATTTCACTTAAAGATTTAATCCCTTTATTGTGCCAGTTTTCAAGGATTTTATCAGTATATTTAAAGTCTGGCTTTTGAATAGTAAGTATTGTTCTATCACATGCCTCTACTATAATTTCTGAAGAAAATTTATAATCTTGAGTCCATTTATTGACATATTTTTTTTCAACATGTCCAAGTGCTCTGTTTAAACCAAAGGACTTCTTAACAATGTTGTAACTTTCGTTGTAGCTAGCAGTTGCTGCTTCAGCTTTTTCTAAGCTGTCTATTCCATCTTGAGCCCAGGCTATAGCAACGGCTTCTACATAGGAGGGATGGGTTTTGTTCTTAGAAACACAATACTCATAAAGATATAATATTAATTCTGTAGAAAAGTCTAAACTTTCATATAAATATATGATGAGTTGTAAATCCATAGGCTTTATTAATCTTTGTATGTAAAGTTCTATAATATTAAGCATCCACTTTATTTCATCGCTATTAGTTATTTGTTCAATTTGTGCATCTGAATAAGTTGGTTTATCAAATTGGTACTGTTTTTTGTTATCATCATGTTGATCTTTAAGTTCTTCTATTTGATCTTGGTGCTGATCATTAGTGTCAAGATGGCTTGTATTAGAATATTCTTGATAAGTATCCATAGTTACAGCGGGTTCATCCTGGCTTGTCAGATTGTTATTGATTGAATATATGTCATTGATAGTGATTGATAATATTTTATCATTATCATCTCTTTTCATTGAAATTAGTTCTAATTTCTCCCAATAACATAAGGCTCTTATAATATCCCTTTCAGTGTTTTCAAAATGGTCTGCAATTGTTGAAATATTAATCTCGTTAATGCTATCATCACTTAGGCAACGTATCAAGTAAAGATATACCTTAACATAAGCTCCGTTAGCCCTTGGCATATAGGTATCTATGAATAAGTTAGGTATTAAAGTACCCTTGTTTATATAATTCGATTGTAGTATAACACTACTCATTGAAAATCACCCTTCTTTACCTTTCAATTCATTATATCATAGGAGTTTTAATAAAGAAACAGATGAAAGGTTTTGAAAGATACACACATAAATTTTGTGGATAATGTGGATAGTGTGGATTGATGAAAAATAAAAATGTGGTTTGTAATATTCAAATGTCGAAAAAAGCAAGAAATACATCTAAAATAGCTTAATTTGTAATAAAAACTTAATCAAATTTTAACAAAGAAAAATCCACAATCCTATCAAGATGAAAATGTTGATAAGGTTGTGGATAGTGTGGATAACTATTCTCCTAATAGAGATTCTCCGATATTTACAACATCTCCGGCACCCATAGTTATCAACAGGTCGCCGTGTGTACAATTTTTTAAAATAAAAGTTTCTATATCATCAAAACTTTCAAAATAGTATGCTTTTTTTCCGATCTTTTGCAATTCTTCAAGCAAATCTTTAGAAGAAACATCTCCGGGATCTTTTTCTCTAGCGGCATATATATCTGTCAAAATAATTACATCCGCCTTAGATAATTCAGATGCAAATTCCTTTAAGAAACTTTTAGTCCTTGTATATGTATGTGGTTGGAAAACCAAATAAAGTTGATTATGGGGATAATGTTTTGCAGCATCAAGAGTAGCTTTAATTTCTGTAGGATGGTGTGCGTAGTCATCGATTATAGTAACTCCACCAATTTTTCCCCTGTACTCAAATCTTCTTTTTGTACCTGAGAATGCAAGGAGTCCTTTTTTTGTTTTATCTAGAGGAATATTAAAATATCTGGCTAGCGCTATTGTTGGTAAGCTATTGGAAATGTTATGAGCGCCCACCACATTCATATTAATTCGGTCTATTAATTCACCGTTTATAAACAAGTCATAACTTCCTTTGCCAAATTCGTCATACTTAATATTATTAGCATAAAGGTGTGCAACAACATTATCTATAGGGCTTTTCTTATCTTTCAGGCCATATGTTATAATTTTACAGTCTAGGTCTTGGGTAAAATAACTAACATCTTCAATATCGCTATTAATTATTAACAATCCATCTTCTGGAATTCGCTCTGCAAAGCTTTTAAAGGACAAGCGAATATTGCCTAAAGTCTTAAAGTAATCTAGATGTTCTGCATCAACATTCAAAATAATTCCAGTATGAGGATTAAATTTTAAGAAACTATTGGTATATTCACAGGCTTCAGTTACAAAGAGTTTTTTGTCTTTGCCAAGCTTTATATTACCTCCTATATTATTTAAAATTCCCCCAACAGATATTGTTGGGTCTAAATCTCCTTCTAACAGAACAAGAGATAACATAGAAGTTGTAGTAGTTTTGCCGTGTGTACCAGCAACAGCAATAGAATTACTATAATTTAACATTATTTGCCCTATAAGCTCAGCTCGATCCATAGTGGGAATGCCTGACTTTATGGCAGCTTGATATTCCGGGTTATCTTCTTTAACAGCAGAAGTATATACTATAAAGTCTATACTTGAAGTAATATTTTCTGCCTTTTGTCCATATATTATATTAATGCCAAGGCTTTCTAAGTGACTTGTGTTTTTGCCTTTCTTAATATCGGAGCCAGTAATAGTAAAACCCATAGTATGTAATAATTCAGCCAAGCCGCTCATACTGATTCCGCCTATTCCAATAAAATGAACCCTTTCAGGGTTACTTAATTCAACTTTATACATCGTTGTCCTTCCAATCTTAATTATTATTATAAGTGTAACAATTATTTATTATCAAAAATAGATTATTATTAGTAATTTTCCTCAAAGAAAAAAGCTTCCTTCCATAGCAAATAAATGGATCCTATATATTTGCTAAGTAATACTAATATCTTATTATCATATATTTGTTATTATAACCTTTTTAACTTAAATTACAATTGCTATTTTACTATTAAAAGCAGAAATAGCTAGCATAATTTACTATATGTACTTGTATAGAGAGTAATTAACAAACCATAAATTGTAAAACTGTACAAACCTATATTAACATTAAAAAAAGATTTATCATTAGTACTTTCAGACAAGAATTGAAGTTAGCAACCTATGTATTTAGCAAAACTGAATAATTGATGTTTTTGATTTTCCTTAAGTCTCTAAAAAATATATGAAAATATATATATATATCTGTAAAATGTTTGATTTATTGTAAGAAAATGTTATACTGTACCTATAACTCAGATACATTATTATAATTCATGTAATACATATGAAAAAACATAAAGGGGGACCATTATATGGAAATTACAGATGTGCGAGTACGGAAAATTAATAAAGAGGGAAAAATGAAGGCGGTTGTATCTATCACATTTGATAGCAATTTTGTTGTCCATGACATTAAAATTATTGAAGGTGAGAAAGGGCTATTTATAGCAATGCCTAGTCGAAAGGCAGGCGATGGTGAATATCGTGATATCGCACACCCTATTAACTCAGAGACTAGACAAAGAATTCAAGATATAATTTTAGAAAAATATAAGGATGTATCTGAAGAACTTGAAGAAAAAGCAAGCACTGAAGAATCAACCGAAACAAGGTAAACATATTAATAAGTAATTATATTAAAATCAAGCAAGGTATTATGGCATTTTAGTCATGATATCTTGTTTTTTGTATATAATAATATTGCCTTTTAAAAGAGATTACCTTATAATGTTTAACAAGAAAATGCTAGCTCTAACAAATACATATAAAATATAGCCATGGGGATTAGACATCATTTATATTTAAAGTATAATGATGGTATAAGTCTCATGGTTTAGTCTGTTTAGATATAGCAGGTTTAAGTAAGGCTAGTCTAATTAAACTTATGAGTTTATAAAATTAAAAAAAGGAATGACAAAATGTATATAATAATAGGATTAGGAAACCCAGGGAAACAATATATTTCTACTAGACATAATATAGGTTTTGACGCAATTACTAGAATTTCTGATGATTATAATATTCCCTTAAATATAAGAAAACATAAGGCTATATGTGGAACTGGTTACATAGAAGGACAAAAGGTGCTTCTTGCCCAGCCACAAACTTATATGAATCTGAGTGGTGAAAGTGTAAGAGCTTTAGTGGATTTTTATAAAGTATCTTCGGAAGACATTATAGTAATCTACGATGATGTAGATTTAGATGTAGGACAATTAAGAATAAGACAAAGGGGAAGTGCTGGAGGGCATAATGGAATTAAAAGCATAATTCAACATCTAGGTACTCAGGAATTTCCAAGAATAAGAATTGGTGTTGGCAATAAACCTAAAGAATGGGACTTGGTTGATTATGTTATGTCTAAATTTAGTGACAGTGAAAACACTCTAATGCGTCAAGCATTAAAGAATGTATCAGAGGCAACAAAAACAATGATAAGATCAGGTATTGTAGAAGCTATGAATATATATAATAGAAAACAAAGACTAGATGAGGAGTAATAATTTGAGAACATTTTATAGTCCTTTGTATGAATTAAATGAATTTAATGAAGTTTTGGACAATCTAAAAAAACAAAATACTCCTATACAAATGACCGGCTGTATAGACACTCAAAAGTGTCACCTTATGGCTGGACTTGGTGAAGATTATCCTTTGAAGCTAATTATTACCTATGATGATATTAAGGCTAGGGAAATATACGAAGATTATAGCTTGTTTGATAAAGATGTGTTTATATATCCTAGTAAAGATATTATATTTTATAGTGCTGATGTCCATGGTAAAGCTATAATTAATGACAGGTTAACTATACTTAGAAGAATCCTTGAAAAACAAACTACCACTATTATTGCAACAATAGATGGAGGAATGGATAGACTTTTACCCCTAGAAGCATTAGAAGAAAGTCTGATTGCAATTGATGAAGCAAGTATTATTGACTTAGGAGAACTTATAGAAAGTTTAATTAAGCTTGGGTATGAGAGGGTAGGTCAGGTTGAAAGGCCGGGAGAATTTGCTATAAGGGGAGGAATAATTGATATATATTCTGTTACTGAAGATTATCCTACTAGAATTGAACTTTGGGGTGATGAGGTAGATTCAATTAGATACTTTGAAGTAAATTCTCAACGTTCAATTGAAAACATAGATAATATTGTTATTTATCCCGCATCAGAGTATATTCTTGACAAAAAAACAATTGCAAATGGTTTGGCTAGGATTGAGAAAGAAAAAGATCAACATATAAAGAAGATTCGAGATAAGATGAAAACAGAAGAAGCTTATCGTCTAAAAGGCTTAATAGAAGAGTTTTCCAGCAATGTAAAGAACCTTACTGGACATGTAGGTATAAATAGTTATATTCAGTATTTTTATAATGATACAGTTTCTTTTTTTGATTACTTTCTTAAGTGTAATTCTCTTGTTTTTATTGATGAACCAAATAGGATTATAGATAGGGCTAGAGCTATAGAAACAGAATTTAGAGAAAGTATGATTAATAGACTTGAAAAAGGATATGTTTTGCCAGGTCAAATAAATTCCATATATAGTTTTGATGAATTAGTAGCAATATTAAATAATAAGAACCTCTTACTTATAAGTACAATGGATGCAAAGCAGCAAGAATTCAATGTAAAGAGTAAGTGGAATTTTACTGTGCGTTCTATTAATTCATATAATAATAATTTTGACTTATTAGTTAAGGACATAAAGAAGTGGAAGAAAGACAATTATAGAATACTTTTAATGTCTTCTTCTAGGACTAGAGCTATGCGATTAAGTGATGAATTAAGAAATATGGGCCTTAATTCGTTCTTTACTGATGATTTAAATCGGGAAGTTCAAAGAGGAGAAATCATGGTCTCTACAGGCAGTATGCACAAAGGCTTTGAATATCCTCTTATAAGGTTTGTAATAGTATCTGAAAGTGATATATTTGGAAAAAAGAAAAAGAAAAAAAGGAAACGTACTTATAAAGAAGGTACAAAGATTCACAGCTTTGCCGAACTTACAGTTGGAGATTATGTTATTCACGAGAATCATGGACTAGGTATATATCAAGGTATTAATAAGCTTGAAGTAGATGGTATAGCAAAAGACTATATAAAAATAGAGTATGGTGACGGAGGAATACTCTATATACTTGCTTCTGCTTTGGATTTATTACAAAAGTATGGAGACAGTGATGGTCGTAAGCCAAAACTAAACAAGTTAAATTCTGTTGAATGGAAAAATACAAAAAGTAGAGTTAAAAGTGCAGTAAAAGAAATAGCCAAGGAACTTGTGGAGTTATATGCTATCCGTAGCAATAAAAAGGGTTATCAGTTTAGTCCTGATACAGTGTGGCAAAAGGAATTTGAAGAATCATTTCCATATGAAGAAACCGATGATCAATTAAAGGCTATAGAAGACACCAAGGCTGATATGGAAAGTGATAAAATAATGGACCGACTTATATGTGGAGATGTTGGTTATGGTAAAACAGAAATTGCAATTAGAGCAGCATTTAAAGCTGTAATTGATGGGAAACAAGTAGCCTTCCTTGTACCAACAACCATACTAGCTCAACAGCACTATAATACATTTTCTCAGAGAATGAAGGACTATCCAATTAACATAGGTTTACTATCGCGCTTTAAAACCAGATCCCAGCAAGCACAAACATTAGAAAAACTAAAAAAGGGAAGTGTGGATATAGTAATTGGAACCCACCGCATCCTATCAAAAGATGTTGACTACAAAGATTTAGGCTTATTAGTAATTGACGAAGAACAGCGATTTGGAGTTACTCACAAAGAAAAAATAAAGAAGTTAAAGTCAGATGTTGATGTTTTGACTTTAACTGCTACCCCTATACCTAGGACTTTGCATATGAGTTTAATAGGTATAAGGGATATGAATGTTTTAGAGGAGCCACCAATAGATAGACGACCTATTCAAACATATGTATTAGAGCGGAATGATGAAATCATTAGAGAGGCAATAAATCGTGAGTTAGCACGTGGAGGTCAGGTATACTATGTATACAACAGAGTCAAAGAAATTGAAGACGTTGCAAGCAAGATAAGAAATCTAGTTCCAAACGCAAATCTAGCTGTGGCCCATGGCCAGATGCAAGAAAGAAAGTTGGAACGTATAATGTTTGATTTTATTAACGGTGACATTGATGTATTGGTGTCCACAACAATCATTGAAACAGGGCTTGATATTCCAAATGTTAATACTATCATAATAGATGACGCTGATAGATTTGGCCTTTCTCAATTATATCAGCTAAGAGGAAGAGTGGGTCGTTCTAATAGAAATTCTTATGCATTTTTAATGTATAAGAGAGATAAGGTTTTAAAAGAAGAAGCAGAAAAAAGACTTCAAGCAATAAAAGAGTTTACTGACTTAGGTTCAGGAATAAAAATTGCCATGAGAGACCTAGAAATTAGAGGAGCTGGCAACATACTTGGGGCTAAACAAAGTGGTCATATGGAAGCAGTAGGATATGATTTATATGTTAAAATGCTTAACGAAGCTATTCTCCAAATGAAGGGGCATATATCAGAAGAAGATATATTTGAAACTTCAGTGGATATGAATGTAGATGCATTTATTCCCAATAGATATATTGAAAATGAACATGAAAAAATTGATATATATAAGCGTATTGCTGAAATAGGAAATAAAGAAGAATTCCAAGATATACAAGATGAACTTATAGATAGATTTGGTGATTTACCAGAGTCTGTTAATAATCTATTAAAGATATCCCTGCTAAAATCTGAAGCCCACAAGGCTTATATTACTGACTTTACTTATAGTAAGGGACAAATTAAAATGATTTTTTATGAAAGAGCTAAGATTAAAGTTGAAGCTATTCCAGACCTAGTTAATAAGTATCAACCTTTATTAAAGTTTAATTCTGACCAACCGCCATATTTTACTTATAAAATTCATAAAGAAAGTAAACAAGCTAGTAGGATACAGAACAGCTATAAGACAAGACCAAGTTATAATATAAAAAGAAATATACAAAGTAAGAAGCAGGAAAAAATAAATACCAGTAATGTATTTGCCTTAGCAAAGGAATTAATAACTGATATTCAGGACTTGTTACTTGATAAAAAATAAATTATACTTTAGTAAATAGTTTTATGATTGGAGAATACTATGAGAAAAAGCAAAAATACCAAAAATTATCTTTCGATTTTAATAATTGGGATAATTGCTATCACACTTATGGCTTGCTCTAGTAATGGTGATGCAGATAATAAAACACCCCAAGAGGAACAAGCCCAGGATCAAAGCTCTGACAAGAAAGAGAGTCCTATAGACAGTGAAGAAAGCAATATGGATGTATTTAGTTCTGAAGATATAGCACCTTCTAGTAATGAGGATGAAACTGAAGGTGAGGATAGTGGCAATCCCTATGTTGGGGAGATAATTTTAAAGGTAGATGGGGAAAAGGTTACATACAGTGAAACTGTTTTATACTTAAAATACATTCAGGCATATTATGAGACTATATTTGGAGAGACTATATGGGATTATGATTTAGGTGAAAAGACTATTGGAGACTTAGCAAAAGAAGATGTTATAGAGGCCATAATTCAAAGAAAAATTGCTAAGAAACAATGGAGAGATTACGAAGTTGTTATTACTGAAGAAGATGAAATAAAAATTGAAGAAGCTTCTTTGGATTATTTAAAGAATATTACTCAAGATGATATAAAATATTATGCTATTACAGAAGAAGTTGTATATCAGTTTTTCTTTGATAATTTAATGGCTGAAAGAGTATATGATGCTACAACCATGGAAGTAGACACAAATGTTTCCGATGAGGAAGCTAAACAAATAACCATTCAATATGTATTTATTAATACTAATAAAACAGATAATAGTGGTAATAAGGTTCCTTTTTCAGAAGAAGAAAAACAAAAAGCTTATACTGATGCTCAAGAGTTACTAATAGAGGCATCAAGTGCTGAGGATTTTGAATCATTTGCCAACTCTAATAGTGATAGATCTCAAATAGAGATAACATTTGGAAAAGGCGAAATTGAACAGGTCATTGAGGATGCAGCCTTTGCTTTAAATACAGGTGAAATAAGTAGTATAATTGAAGGGGAGGATGGCTATTATATCCTTTATTGTGTAACTGATTATAACGAAGATGCAACCCTTCAAAAAAAGGAAGAAATCATTGATAGTAATCAGATGGAAGAGTTTCAAACCTTGTTTAAAGAATGGCAGCAGGACGTTAAAATTGAATTAAATGAAGAGGTATGGGACCAGCTTAAATTTGACTAATAAAATACACGGGGACTGTTCTTATGTATTCAAATGAAAACATTTGACTAAAAGAGCAGTCCCCGTGTATTTATATTATATATAATTTATATATAATAAAGATTATCACTTGGAAATACTGGATCGCAAGTTAATTCGACTTCTAGGTCTCGCAGGATTTGCTCACTGTTTTTATTAATTAAAACTGTTGAGTGAGCTTGGACACCCTTCAGGTTGGTTAACTGGTTATATGCAAGTTGAGCAGTGGGGTTTGTAACTGCTGATATGCTTAATGCTATTAAAATTTCGTTTAAGTTTAAAGTGGTTATTTTATTATCTAACACTTGTGATTTATATTTTTGAATGGTATTTAGTATTACAGGAGATAGAAGATAGATTTCATCAGCTATTCCGGACAAATGTTTAATCACATTCAATATTCCAGCAGAACAGTTATCCATTAAACTTGATTCTTTGCCAGTTACTATTTCACCGTTTGGCAATTCCAAGGCAATAATTGGAATCATTTCGTTCTCAGAAGTTTTGTTTTTTTCTGCATATTCCCTAGCGGGTTCTACAGTACTTCTATCTTCTTGTTTAAGATCAAGTTCTTCCATTATAACTTTCATACGATTAACAACTTCTTCTTCAACTAATCCTCTTTTAAACTCACAAATGGTTTGGAAGTATCTTCGAATAATTTCTTGTTTTGAGGCTTCTACAACAATATCATTATCAATAATTCCAAAGCCAACACGATTAACTCCCATATCTGTTGGAGAGTTGTATGGACATTCCTTATTAGTAATTCTCTCGATAATACGCTTTACAACTGGGAACATTTCTAAATCCCTGTTATAATTAACAGCTATCTCGTTGTAGTAGTCAAAATGAAATGAATCAATCATATTAACATCTTTTAAATCTACTGTAGCAGCTTCATAAGCAATGTTAACGGGATGTTTTAAAGGCAAATTCCAGACAGGGAAAGTCTCAAACTTAGCATAACCTGCTGAATTACCTAGTTTATGTTCATGATAAAGTTGGCTTAAGCATGTTGCCAGTTTTCCACTACTTGAACCAGGTGCTGTAACAACAACAATTGGTTTTGTTGTTGGGATAAAAGGATTTTTACCATATCCATTTTCACTTACTATATTGTCGATGTCTGTAGGATATCCCTCTATAGAAGAATGTTTATAAACCTTAATATCTCTTCTTTCTAACTTGTTAATAAACACCGATGTTGCAGGTTCGTTATTATAACGATTTATAAGAACGCTATTAATTTCAAGGTTATATTCTTTTAAATTATCTATTAATCTTAAAACTTCCATATCGTAAGTAATTCCGTAATCTTCGCGCATTTTATTACGCTCAATATCTCCAGAATATACACAAATAATAATTTCCACTTTTTTCCTTAATTTACACAATAATTTGATCTTTGAATCCTCATCAAAACCTGGAAGTACACGTTTTGCATGCTTATCATTGATGAGCTTTCCCCCGAATTCTAGATATAATTTATCATAGTCGTTAACACGTTCTAAAATATATTTCGACTGCTCTTCGATGTATTTTTGTGGATCAAACCCTTTCATCATTTTTTAATCTCCTTTTGTTCACATTGATAATTACGAGACATATTTTCATGCACAAAAATCAGTATAACATAAAGAAATGTCGAATAAAAGGCCATTTTATCTCTTAGATAAACAGGATATTCTTTGCCTAATATTAGCAATTATCTCAATCTCTATAATAATATAGCAATAGTCTTTAACTAGTAATTATGCTATAATTTTATTAATACAAAGTTATAATATCATAGTATCACAAAAATTAATAATAACC
>CAZXSM010000031.1:5328-24050 GCA_964643255.1 uncultured Lachnospiraceae bacterium | reverse complement strand
ACCATTATTCTACCTGGCATAAGTTTTGTCGTATCCATTAATATTTGAACTGCTCCACATATTGCTCCTCCAATTAAGAATGCCTTTATATAATCCATAATTTTCAACTCCTATTCTTGTGCTTCAACTATTACAGCATGTGCAATTCCTGGAAGACTTTGACCTTCATTAAAGCTAACTTTAGACTGCAATGATCCCGTAGGACAAAATAGTACTCGATTCCATTCTTTTTGTTTTAATTTATTAATAATATATGAGGTAAATGTTATTGCACAACATGCACATCCACTTCCACCATTATGTGTATCCTGACTTTCTTTATCGTACATTTCAACTCCACAATCCATGTGATTACTAGAAATATCATATCCTTCTTGTTTCATTAAATCTATTAATATATCTGAACCAATATGGCCTAAATCTCCCGTTATAATCTTGTCATAATAGCCTGGTTGAATGTTTAGGTCCTTAAAGTTTTGACTTATTGTATTAGTTGCTGCAGGTGCCATTGCAGCTCCCATATTAGAATTATCTTTTATACCATAGTCTACAACTTTACCTATAGTTCCACCCATGATTCTAATTTTTACTCCTCTATCAGATGAGGGCTTATCAGAAATAATTACTGCACCACTTCCTGTTACAGTCCATGATGCTGATGGGTCTCTTTGATTGCCATAATTCATAGGAAAGCGGAATTGTTTCTCTGCACTTGCAAAATGACTAGAAGTTATAGCAAGGGTCTTATCTGCATAACCTCCATCTACAAGTGTAGATGCAATAATCATAGCCTCACCCATAGTTGAACATGCACCAAACACACCTAGTAAGGGGATTTCTAGATCTGTTACTCCAAATGTAGTTGAAATCAATTGCCCTAATAAATCCCCACCTACAAGATAACGTATATCACTATTTTGCAAATTTGCCTTTTGAATAGCTAGCTTGGCTGCCTTATTTATAAATTCGCTTTCTGCTTCTTCCCATGAATTTGCACCAAAATAGCCATCTTCTACTATTAGGTCAAAATATTTTCCTAAGGGACCTTCGGCTTCTTTCTTGCCTGCTACTGAGGATTCTGAAATTATATAAGGAGGATTTTCAAAAAGCATACTTGACTTACCTGCAATCTTATTAACTGTAGGTGTTTGTTCATATTTGAAATTTTTATCTTTTTCATTACTCATTTAAACCACTCCTATTGATGTTAAAATGTAATATATCACGCCTAAAATCCAGGATGATAAAGTTCCATATAATATTACAGGACCTGCTATATTAAATATTTGACATCCGATTCCAAATACTTGTCCTTCTTTTTTATATTCTATGGCACATGAAGCAATCGAATTTGCAAACCCTGTAATAGGAACGATTGTACCTGCACCAGCAAAATTTGTTAGTTTGCCATATAAATTAAGACCTGTTGTAATTGCAGCAAGTAATATTAATGTTAATGTTGTATAAGATGCTGCTAACTCTTGTGTAGCACCAAATCCTATATACATATTTATTAAAAACTGTCCAAAAGTACATATAGCACCACCTACAAGATATGCATTTATAACATTTTTAACTATACCTGCTGTAGGTGTTTTCTCTTTAACATATTCATTATATTTTTTCTCTTTTAATTTTTTGTCCCTTTCCATTATTACATCTGATGCTCTTATGTTTTCTCCTGATACCATTTAATCACCTCCTAAAAAACAATGCCTGTATTATTGTCCCTATGCCTTTACCAAGAGCCAAGCTTAGCAATATATATGGGACGCCTATTTTTATTTTTGCTCTACTTGCAAATATGGGGAAAGTCTGTATTACTTCAGCAATTGCAACTGATAAACATCCTTCAAATATTCCAGAAAATAAGCCAAATATTAATAATCCAAATATACCTAATGGTAAATCAAACTTATATAAATAAAATATATTTCCAAAACCTGCTCCTAAAATTACCATATCTTCATATAACATCATATGTCTTGCTGTATTTGTCTTTGTTGCAAATCTTGTAACAAGTCCTAGCCATGTTATAAATGCAAATATACCTCCGGCTATTGCTAGACCTGCAGATAAACCAATTAATCCGAGAAGAATATTCTTAATTAACATCTATTGTTTTCCCTTCCCTATCTCCATTTTCAATTATAGTCATATCTACATCTTCTTCATATAATCGCATTTGAATCTGCATGGGAGTAGGGTCTGTTCCTAGCTTAGCTTTAGAAAAATGGCTATAGAAAATTATAATTCCTAAAGGAAGTCCAATTCCATAAGATATTTCTAAAATACTTGCTCCGTTTTTTTCTACACCAGTAAACAATACATATAGACTATCGAAAAGTCCAAGAACATCTACATCATTATTAAAAGTCATTATTGTAAAAGCTGAGCCTATAAAAACTGTCAAGCAAACAAAAACTGTTTTGAAAATATCTAAAAACTTATTGCTAGCCTTAGAAGGATCATAATGAATAATAAAGTCCTTCTCTCCTTCATTAATGATTTCAACATTAGGATATTTCTCAGAAATTATCTCTACAATTTTAAGGATTGAAAAGATATAATTTGCCTTTTTATCAGTATTAATTTTTAGGATTTCTGTATGATTAAGATCATTAACCATCTTCTTATTGTTGCCATAAATTTTTACAACATCCTTCATTACTACTGTCTTCTTGTTAACTAAATTATTCTTATTCACCTTAATATACAAATACATATTATTCATATTTAAAGAACTTCCTCCTCACTTTGGCTTTCTACAAATGTGCCTCTATACTCAGGTTCTTGACCATACTCGACATAAAAGTACAAAAATGCCACAAGAGACAAAAACACCACTAATAAAAATACCACAATCTTCTTTTTTACCATCATTTGCTCACCTACTTATCAAAGGAAGATTCATTTCTATTATTATTGATTTATTTGTTTTATATATACTGGCAATATTTGCTTTATTAAAACTTGAATATAAATTGTATTTGCTTTTTTTAGCTTTTATTTTATTTATTTCTTAATATTATTTAATTGTTTAAAAACTCAAAACACAATAATATTTATTCTTATTACAAGGCTAATTTATTTCGCAAAAAAACCTCTTACTTTTACATAAGAGGTTTATAATTCTATATTTATATATTTTGTTTATGAATATTAAGAGTCCTAAGACATCATCTTTTCTCGCATTTTACTTAAAATTTTCTTCTCCAATCTTGATACTTGAACCTGTGAAATACCAAGTTCCTTGGCTATATCCGTTTGTGTTTTATCCTGAAAATACCGAAGTATTATTATTTTCTGGTCTTTTTCATTTAAAGATTCAATAGTCTCTTTCAAATCAAGCTTATCTACAACTATTTCACTCTCATCCCCTATATCATCTTGAATCTTATCAATTAAATGTATGGGATTGCCATCACCTCGATATATAGTCTTGTTAAGAGAATCAACGTCTGTATTAGATTCTAAGGCCATTACAATTTCTTCTCTAGATATACCCAGTTCTTGGCTAACTTCTTCAATTGTCGGTTCTCTTCCGTAAGTATAAGTCAACTTGTCTCTAGCCTTTCTAACTTTACCCGCTCTTTCCTTTAAAGACCTACTTACTTTAATCATCCCATCATCTCTTAAAAACCGTTTGATTTCTCCCATAATCATAGGGACGGCATAAGTTGAAAACTTAACATTGAAAGATAAGTCAAATTTATCAATTGTCTTCATTAAGCCTATAATACCAACTTGAAATAAATCCTCTGGTTCATGGCCCCTATTCACAAATCTTCTAACTATACTCCATACTAGGCCAACATTATTGAGAACTAAATCTTCTCGTGCCTGCTTATCTCCTGCCTGGGATTTCTTAATCAATTCAATATTATCCACACTTCCACTCCCTTCACGTAAAGCTCAAGTTATATATCATTGATTAATCCCCACTTGTTTTAATCACTTTTGACATTTTTATTATAGTACCTTGGTCCACCTTTGATTCAACAATTAAATCATCCATAAATGCCTCCATAAAGGAAAATCCCATTCCTGATCTTTCAATTTCAGGTCTTGATGTATACAATGGTTCTCTAGCTTTTTCTATATCTTCTATACCAACACCTGTATCAGTAATTTCTATAAATACTTCATTATTCTTAGTTTTACAAATGATTTTTATTTTTCCTATTTCATCTTTGTAACCATGAATAATTGCATTAGTTACAGCTTCTGAAACTGCTGTTTTTATGTCGTTAATTTCTTCAAGGGTAGGATCTAATTGAGCTACAAAACTCGCTACAACTATCCTTGCAAAACTTTCATTAATAGACCTACTGTCAAACTCTAACACCATTTCGTTTGTAAAATCCATACTTATCCTCCCAAAAGGTAATCTTATTCTTTACCCTATTTTATTTTTGTTTTTTTACTACATCCAAAGCATCCTGAATTGTGTCATACTTATGAAGTACTTTATATAAGCCCGATAATTTAAATATTCTGTCAACATTATCACTTATTCCTGTTACAAAAACGTTGCCTCCTATATATGTAACTTTTTTGTAACGTCCCATGATAACACCAATTCCAGAACTATCCATGAAATTGGTTCGCGAGAAATCAAAGATTATGTCCTTAATATTTCTATTCATAATTATCTTGTCTGCTTGTCCCCTAATATGAATAGCATTATGATGATCTAAATCTTCCCCAAGATTTATGATCAAACAATGGTTCACAACTTCAAAACCTACTTGTGCAACTTCATTACTGGATATACTTGTACCTTTTATTTTTTTCATGTCTCTCACAAAAGTTCCTTTCTGATTATTAGGTATATCTTTTTTAATGTTCAACTTATACTTCTAAATATAAAAAAAGACATCTCTAATAAAGCTATCATTAGAATTGTCTTTTTTCACGAACATTTTATCCTTTGTAATGTGTTTTTAATATTTGTTTTTATATAAATGTAAATACTTCTCTTAATTAGTTATTCTAGTTCCCTTATCTTATCTTTAGCTTCCCTTGCACGGTTAGTTGCAGGATAGTCTTCTATTAGTATGTTATAATACTCTTCTGCCTTGTCAAAGTCTTCCATACGATGATATGCCCTGCCAATAAAGTAAATGGCATTTACATTAGTCGGATTATATTCATATGACTTGATAAGAACCGTCAATGCCTCTTCGTAATCTCCAGAAGAATATAGACTATGACCTTCATTATAAAGCTCTTCGGATGCCTCAATATATACTGCATCTTTAATTCTATTATATAGGTTAACAGCCTCTGAATTCTCAAGTCCACTTGGATCCACTTCTGAAACTGCCTCAGCCACTTGGGCAAAGTCTAAATCATCATTAGTAATCCCATCCAAATACAGTAGTGCAGCGGAAGTAAGATCTTCATATGAAGAATTATCTACCACTTCTTCTACTACATTCTCTGCCTCTGCTATTTGGATTTGTAACCTTTCTATTTCATCTACTAAATCTTGGTTTTCAACTTGGACAGAGGATATTTGCTGGTCTTTCTCATTAAGCTGTGCATTATATTCTACCTCTACATCTCTAAGCTCATTAACTGATTCATCTCTAACAGTGGGGATGATCAAGATAACAGATGCTATGACTCCTAAAATGATTCCTACAACCAAACCTATAAAGGCTCCCACATTAGGTTTATCTTCCTTATAAGGAGTTGCAGTAAATTGTGGAATCTCATTAGCTTCTTTTCTCTTTTCTTTTCTAGTTCGTTTTCGAGGGTCAGTTACTGATTCTGATACAAAATCTTTAATTTCCCTTAAATATCTAAGTGTAGTTGTGTTTGAAACGTCAATTTTCTGTGCCCTTTTTAAATATCTATATGCTTTATCATACTCATTGGTATATATATATAATAAACTTAAAAGCTGTAGAGCTTTAATAAAATTTGGATTCAAATGAACCACTTTTCTTAGCTGAATAATTGCTAAATCATCATTCCCCTGATGAGCAAATTCAAGTGCTGCATTGTATTTCTTAATTGACTGACTAAGTATCTCTAGCTTTGCTGGATTTGACTGAACGGAGTCTATACAGTATTCGCTATATTTATTTTCTGGATCTAGGTGTTTACTTATTACCCATTCGCTAATCGCCTCTACTATTTGACCTGTTTCATAATATATTAATCCCAGCAAATTTCTTGCTTCAGTATTTCTTTTGTTTATTTCTAAGCTTTTCCTCAAAGCGAAAATTCCACCGGTAAGATCTCTTACTTTTGCCTTTGATAAACCAATATTATAATATCTATTGGATAATCTATAAGCTTTCTGTATGATTGATAAATCTTCCCCGCAATAATCGCATTCTTTGATTTTTATTGGTACTTCGTTGCCACAGTTATAGCATATCATGGTTTCACCTACCTGCTTCTTATGGAATGCATAACTTTAGGTAAATCTATATTACATTACAATTTATAGTTATGTCTTTATATTATTTACCTTTATTGTTCTCTTTAACAAGATCCTTAATAATATCAGTAAGATCTGTTAAATCATTACCAATAATTACATCTTCTGCTTCTTCAACTTCTAAACTAGGTTGGAATTTTTCTAATTCTTCTTCAAAATTAAGCATAATATACCTCTTTTCCATTAATTCTCATACGTAAGTAAATAATACACTGACCTATGCTTAAAATCAAGGCTTTGACTATAATTGTTAAAATAAATAGTATCCTACTTATTATAAATATACTTATACCTAATTTCAACCATTTTCCTTTGCTATAAAGCGACTTTAGTCGATGTTTTTCAACTGTTTTAGTCTTTCTACAACTTGATTCATCATATTCGTATATTTCTCTTGTTTAGCTTTTTCTTCTTCTACTTTTGCTTTAGGAGCCTTAGAGGTGAAATTTTTGTTACTTAACATTCCCTTAACTCTTTTTAGTTCTCCTTCTAACCTTTTTTCTTCTTTTTCTAATCTCTCAATTTCTTTATCAATATCAACTAAGTCAGCAAAAGGTATATAAATTGTAGCATTTGGTATAACTAATGAAACAGCATCATCGTCGATTCCTTCTTTATTATCTTGAACAAATATATCTGTTGCATAACCAAGTGTTGCAAAGAAAACTTTACTATTATTAAATATATTTCTAATAGCTTCATCTTTTGATACAACATAAACAGCAGATTTCCTACTTGGAGGAACATTCATTTCACTTCTAGTATTTCTTATCTCTTTTACAGCATTTTTAATAATTTCAACTGCATTTTCTTCTTTTTCAAAATCATATTCTTCACTATATAATGGCCAATCTGATATCATTATTGAAATATCTTCTGCCTTTTCACCTTCTGTTTCTTTTAAAGTGCAGTATATTTCTTCAGTAATAAATGGCATATATGGATGAAGTAATTTAATAGAAATATAGAGTACATGCTTTAAGGTCCAAATTGCTGCATCTTTACTCATATCTTCATCATTATACAATCTAGGTTTAACCATTTCTATATACCAGTCACAGAATTCTTCCCATACAAAGTCTTCTATTTTTGTAGCTGCAACCCCTAATTCATACTTTTCTAAATTCTCTGTTACTTCTTTTACTAAGGTGTTTGCTTTAGAAAGTATCCATTTGTCTGCATCATCAAATGTTGATTTGTCTATATCTTCGAGACTTTTGTTAGAATCAATATTTTCTAAATTCATTAAAATAAATCGAGATGCGTTCCATATCTTATTGGCAAAATTCCTGCTAGCTTCTACCTCTTCCCAGTAAAAACGCATATCATTACCAGGTGAATTGCCTGTTGTTAAAGTAAAACGCAGAGCATCTGCCCCATATTTATCGATTACTTCTAATGGATCAATTCCATTATCAAGAGATTTGCTCATCTTACGTCCTTGAGAATCTCTTACTAAGCCGTGGATTAAAACCTTTTCAAATGGAGCCTTGCCTGTATATTCATATCCTGAGAAAATCATACGAACAACCCAGAAGAATATAATATCATAGCCTGTAACTAATACATCTGTTGGGTAGAAGTACTTATAGTCTTCTGTTTCTTCCGGCCAACCAAGAGTTGAAAATGGCCATAGGGCTGAACTAAACCAAGTATCTAAGGTGTCTTCATCTTGTGTAAGTCTTGAACTACCGCAATCTGGACATACATCAGGCATCTCTCTTGCAACCACTATATTAGAACAAGTATCACAATAATATGCTGGGATACGGTGACCCCACCAAAGTTGACGAGATATACACCAATCTTGAATATTGTCTGTCCAGTTGAAGTATGTTTTTTCAAAATGTTTAGGAACAAACTCTATTTCCCCTGATTTCACACCTTCTATAGCAGGTTTAATCAGTTCATCCATTTTTACAAACCATTGTTGTTTTATTAATGGTTCTACTACTGTATCACATCTATCATGTAGGCCAACACTATGGTCGCGGTCTGTAATTTTAACCAAATAACTCCCTTTGTCTAGGTCTTCTACTATAGCAGCTCTTGCTTCATAGCGGTCCATTCCTTCATACTTGCCACCATTTTCATTAATACTAGCATCATCATTCATAATATTAACTTCTGGTAAATTATGGCGTTTTCCTAATTCAAAGTCATTAGGATCATGGGCTGGCGTTATTTTAACAGCGCCTGTACCAAAGTCTTTATCTACATAATTATCAGCAACAATAGGAATTTCTTTATTTACTAATGGAAGCAATGCTTTCTTTCCAATTAAATCTTTATATCTATCATCGTCAGGGTGAACTGCAATTGCTGTATCACCAAGCATTGTTTCTGGCCTTGTAGTTGCTATTTCAATAAAATCATCTGTTCCTACAATTGGATACCTTATATGCCAGAAATGGCCGCCTTGTTCTTGGTGCTCTACTTCTGCATCTGAAATAGTTGTCTCGCAATGTGGACACCAATTTATAATTCTTGAACCTTTATATAAATATCCCTTTTCATGGAGATGAATAAATGATTCTACCACAGCCTTATTACTAGCTTCATCCATAGTAAAGCGTTCTCTATCCCAATCACAGGAAGAACCTAGTTTCTTTAGCTGGTTAATAATTCGACCGCCATATTCTTCTTTCCATTCCCAAGCACGTTCCAAAAACCCTTCTCTACCAAGCTCTTCTTTATCTATACCTTCTTTGCTTAATTGTGCTGAAATTCTAGCCTCTGTTGCAATACTTGCATGGTCAGTACCCGGCTGCCATAATGCATTATATCCTTGCATTCTCTTAAAACGAATCAAAATATCTTGCATAGTATTATCAAGGGCGTGGCCCATGTGTAACTGACCTGTAATGTTTGGAGGAGGGATTACTATTGTAAATGGTTCTTTAGTTTTATCCACCTCAGCATGAAAATACTTCTTATCTAGCCACTTTTGATAGAGTCTATCCTCGATATCTTTTGGATTATAATTCTTAGCTAATTCTTTCTTCATTTCTTTCTCCTTAAATTAATTTTTTTATTTTCACGAGTAAAATTTCAAAAAAAACGGCCCCATCGCCAAAGGACGAGGGACCGTGTTACCACCTTTATTTATAACTTAATTATACACAATATGAGTGGGAAAGTATATTCCCATAAGAATACATACGTTAATTTCGTTATCTCTATAGTCTTTAACGGAACAACCCGTTATATCCTACTAATCGTTCAGATATACTGTTCAAGAACTACTTGGGTAAGCCTTTTCTAAGATAACTTTTCAGCCATGAATTATCCTCTCTGCTAGAAGTACTTACTTACTACTTTCTATCGTTACATTTGTCAACTATATATAATAATATTCAAACTTTCGCTTTCTGTCAAGTACAAATAGAAGTCCATTAAACTTCTATAAGTCCACCCCTACTCTTTTTAAATATTCACTTACTTCTCCTCCAATTTCAGGATTCAGCTTCACATAGTCTTGAAGTTCCTCTACTTTAGCACCTACCACTTCTTCATGATTATCTATTTCATTCCTAATCTGCTGCCTTCTAGAGTAAAGACTATGCCTTACTTCAACCATCTCTTTATCATCAACTAGGGCTATAGCCTGATGGATCCATATGTCAGAATCGACTACACGGTTTCTATCAAGGATTTCAACAAGTTCACTTGCATAATAGTCTAGCTGTCCAGATGTTTGCCTATATTTTCTTTCTTTTTCTCTTTCTTCTAAATACAAAGACCAATTATATTCTAATTCCATAGAGTTATGCACCCTATATTTTCTACATGTATTATCTAAAGTATTCTTAACATTTACATAATTAATTTTAGCTATATTTAAGAGCCTAATAGCCTTCTTGATTTTTGGAATTAGAACTGCCATTTTTCTTCTACTTCTGTATATACTGATTATAATATACAATATAAATGCTGTTGCAACTGTAATTACTACAAGGACAGGCATCTGAATATCAACATTTCTACTTTCTTGTATAAATAACAAGAGGCCAAGTATTACAACTATCCATATAAAGGTTATCTTTGCCAACCAATTTATATATTTATGTTTACTATATATGGATTCTTTTTCATAATTTAGAGAACCTTTTTCACCTTCCAAGTGCTCCATATCCCTTTTGAGCAGAGTAAGATGTTCTTCATCCTCTTTTAATTTAGCAATTATATCTGGCATTTGTTCTTCATTTTCTAGGAAAATCCTATACTGAATATTAGTCAACTTCCTTACATGTTCTTGAAAGTCTTTTCGCTCTTTTGTTAACTTATCAATTTCATGACCATATTCTCTAAGCTTGTCCCTATCTTCTGGTAACATCATATCTATTTTTTGTATATCACTCAAATAGGATGTTACTATCTCATATTCTATTTTTAATTCTTCCTTAGCCCTTAAGGCTCCTACTATTTTTTCACAGATTTTTTCTATGTAACTTTGACTATCTTCAAAAACTTCCAGAATATCCTTATCTGAGCTAGCCATCTTTTTCTTAGGAGAAAGGGTTTTGTTTTTTATAAATGATGTAAACCTATTAATTATTCCCATTGACATACCTTCTGTATTTACTTTCTATATCCCTAAGTATATAAGTTACCTTATTTAAGTATGATTGGTAATCAGTTTCTTGCAAGTCTTCTAATTCTTGCACTTTTTTGTTTTCTTTACTAGTCCTGTAGTCTTCATAATATCCTTCTAATTCACTGTTTAAATCAGATACATAGTCACTATCCAGTCCATATTTAATAACTTCTTCTTCAAATAAAATATCCTGCTTAGATAATTTAAGGGAAATTAAGTATTGTTTTAATGACTCTTCTTCTTGGTTTCTTACATAAGCTTGTTTAAAAAATGTAGTAGCTTCTTTAATGCCAACTGTATACATTTTTGTTATTCCTAAGTTATGAATAATATTTGCGTATTCTTTTACTGATAGTTGGGCTGAAGTCTCCTTATCAAGAAGATTAGTATAATAATATTCTGCAGTTTTATAATCTTTAGAAAGCAGAAAATTATTTGACTTTTTTATTTTTCTTTGTATCATTGGTAAGTTTTCTATTTCTTCTATTAGTTTTTGAATCTTGAGCTTTTCCTCACTAGAATAATAATTACAACTATTTAAAATAGCTAATATAATTATTTTATTACTAGCATCCTCTTCATACAAATGGTAAAGTCTTGTACTTAATTCATCCATCTGAAGTTGGTCTTTTATCCAGTCTATTAAAGCTTTGTTTATTTCCATTTCAACAAGTAGGTCTAGATTATCTACAATATAATAATTTAATTCTTCAATGGAATAAATATTAAGATCTCTAACTTTCATATAATATGGCTTTTTTGCATATGCACCGGTGCAAGGAATTAACTTACCCATGAATTACCACCTCTTTTTCCCATAACTTATCTGTGGCCGGATATAAGTCTCCAAATCCTCTATCTTTAACCTTGATCTTAAATCTTGATTTATCTATATATTCTAATGAAACTTCTATCCTAGTTGTCCTCTTGGGCCGTTTTGGCAAATCATTCAATATAATAGAATCTTTTATAAGAGTCTGGCCTCGTTTATCTCTTACCAAAAAGTTTACTTGACTTTCATTATCTAATATTAAATCTATCGTTTCAGGGGGTTCCCATATTGACTTACCCAAATCCATAAGTACAAGTTCTTTACCTCTATTGTTATCATTAATATTAATCCAAACACTATTGTGGCTTGTATCTTCTAAGAGAAAGACAAAATCACTAAGCTTTTCTCCTCCTGCAACTTGTCTAGCTAAATAGCTTGCACCCTTACAATATAGATTTTGTCCTATAAATATTCTTCTTCCTTTACTTATTTTCTGAACTAGCTTCATTGAAATTCCATCTATAAAACCTTTTCCTGTAAAATATATACTTGATATTATTTGCTTATATAAGGCATCATTAATCACATTTTCTAGTATATAATCATAATTCCCAGACTCTTTAACTTTATCTATATCCTTGTAGCTAATTGAATCACTATAATCCTTTTGTACTAAATTCACTAGATATGGTTTATTACGTCTTTCAATTGAGATTTGAGAATATGTTAACTTATCTTGTCCAAAGTCAAACAAGGCAACGTCATTTGCCCAGATTCCCCTTTCCTGACTAAGGACATATGCCAGGTAGCTATTAGAATAACTTCTTATTTGCACCCTATCTCTATAAATATTAAGATTTTCTAATGCCTTATAGACTCCCCTAACTATGGTAGCATCTAGTTCATCTATTGTTACTACCATTTGTCTTATAGACTTACTAGGCCATTTAACCTTTAGTTGAGTAAATAAATTTGATATAAACCTTTCTATCAAGTAAATAGGATCATATAGAGAACCATATATTTTTATTCTGTGCCCTTTCCTTATTTTATCTAATAAGTTAGTTACTAGATGGACCTTGTTTTCTTTAGCTAATTGAACAGCTTCCCAGCCATAAACCCATCCCTTTTTATCTCTTAGTAAACCTACTGCTGTAGGTGTTAAAAAGGCATTATCTTTACTTCCTATCTCCAATTGTTCCGGTTCATCTATAAGATTTTGAGCATAACTTAATTGAGAGTATTCATCACCTAGATCAAAACCTATAATAAGTTGTCTTTTGGTCATTGCCTACCTCCAATTTATTCAAGTGGCTTAAATGCTCTATTAATAACATAATCCATCTTGTTGATTTTCTTATAACAATCAATAAATGTTTCATCATCTTTAGCATCCTTGGAAAGCTTTAATAAATTTATTTGATTATATAAGTTGTCTTCATTAATTTCCATATCTTGGCCTATTTTAAGAATTTTCTCTTCTGTTTTCCTTATATGACCTTGGGGCGTTTCTACAGTTATAGAATATCTTACCTCATCATTATAAAATATAAGAAATGATTTTGTAAAAATACCCCCTATCTTATGCTTTAATACTTCTCTTGTGTATTCGTCCTTTCCATAACTTTCTGAGCAATCTTCTTTACAAATATACTTATAAGTTATAGTTACCTTGTTATTAGGATTAGTCCTAATTTCTGCAAAGGTTTTATAAATAAAACTATAAGGTAAACTTATATAGGCTGCAAAGTCTTTAAAAAACGGTAAAACTATTCCCTTTTCTATGTATTCTTCAAGAAATCTATGGGCAAACTTAAGTTTACTTTCATCTAGCTTGTCTAGGCTTGAATAATATTTCAAAAGGCATAAGATACAATAATCATTTTTCTCAGTTTTAACTAGACTTTCCATGGAATTAAAAAATCCTTTTTCTATTTCTACTTCCTTAATTAAATATTCAAAGGCCTTATAATTAAGGAAAGCTTTAGCTAAGAATGTATCAATACCATTTTGAGTAAAGTGTTTAAAAACACTATAAGTATCCAATTCCTTATTGTCTGTAAATATAACTTGGGTCAAAAATTTTTCTTCAAGTCCCTGTGTATCGATATTGTAACTACGTGCAACCTGCCATATCTTATATAAGTCTTTGCATCTGCCTTGATAACTGCCTATTATATAGTTCAATATATATATATTGTGTTTATCTTGGTTAAAACAATAATATGATTGGCTTAATAGGGTGTCTTCATAGATATCCTTATCTTCAAAAAGTGACTTGTCCTCATATTTCTTTCTAACAATGGTTGTAGATAGTTTATATAACCTTTCAAGATCAATTTTGTCATATCCATACCTACTAATCTCTTCAAATGCTTTATTATAAAACTTTCTATCTATTAATAACTCTATAATTATGTGCTTATCTTTTAGTTTGTTAGGTATATGGTCTAAAATCTCCAAATATTTGTCTACAGTATTAGAATTAATCTTATCATAATAAAAAATCAAGGATAAGATAATCTTAGTATAAAAGTCTTGGGATAATTCACTAGTACTTAATATCCTTTCAATTTTTCTTAATACATCCTTATCATACTTTTTATTATTTAGGGCATTCCTGGTTTCATATAAAAGATAAGCTTTGTTTTCATCATTTTCAGGTAAATCATCTATAACATTTTTTTCTATATCAATTAAATGATCTTTGGCATATTCAATATCTTTGTAGTAGATATTATCCTTGTTATCTACAAAAAAGATATTTACATCATCATTATATATATCTATTTCTGCTTGACCCTTGTTTAAAGGAATATATGTTTCTTTTGATAATTCTTTATGGGCTATTATAAGCCCTTTAATATTAGGGTTCTCACATTCTATTTTATATCTAAATACAACATTCCATAATAACTTCCTTTGGTCCATAAGATGATTGTTATTAAAAAAGACTTCTTTATAAATAATTGCAAGATCAGAATTAATAATTCCTGCTTCTACCTGGTCATATGCAAACTCTTTTATCTTATTCAAATTTAATTTATATACTTCTGATACTTCATTCTTGTGCTTAATAAGGTAAGCATATAAATATGAACGTTTTTGTACATTTAGGGTATTACTATAAGTAAAATAATACAGCAGATTTTGTGGAAGTTTTTCTTGTTCTTCTTGGTCCAGTGAATGCATAAAATATTCATATAATTCAGCAATTCTTAGATTGGCTAAAACACCTTGTTTATACCACTTGAAATACTTATATCCTCGTTTATTTCCCTTAATTAAAAGGCTACATATACTATTTAAGACTTCTAAAGATTCATATTTTTTATAAATCTTAGTTAATACTCTAAATACTAGTTCATTGTAATTTTTTTCTTTACTTGCTAAATAAACAAATTGAATTGCAAGGTCCTCAGATAGATGATTTATCTTTATGGCAAAATTAATTATTTGAATTTGAAACTTGCCTAAGCTTGATAAATATCTTGGATTCTTGTTATATATTTTTAATGTCTCATAATACAAATATGGACTCCTTGATCCATGAAGAAAATGATTATTTATTTCTCTTAAAATCTTCTTATCATCTTGATCTTGAGGACTTAGGTATATTAAGGCTAAAAATATTGGGAGGTTATTTCTTCCCTTACCATAATAGTGTTTTTCTATCTGATTAATAACTTGCTGACTATCTGTTTTGCTTGAATATAGTGCTTTTACTAACATAAAGGCCCAGTATAGGTCAGGATTTGTTCTCCTCCATTTCTTTGAAGGTAATTCTTTTTTATCTAAATCTTTCTTACCTTGTTCTTCTTCATCATTTAAGATTGATAGCTGTATAAGAAACAAATCCATATACTCAGATCTTATCTTGTCTGATATTTTATTAGCACTCATTTTAATATCTTCTGCAATTTCTCTTCCAGACTCTATGTATTGTGCTTTTGTTATATTTTTTTGTCTATAGTCTAGATATAGCTTTGCTAAATTCACTTTTTGTGATTGTATGTTTAAAGCCTCTTGTCTCTCAGTTCTATCTCTATCATCTTCATTAACCTTAACTTTGATCTCTATAATCAATGTTTCATAAGTTGTTTTTAGGTAAATCCTTCCGTAGTTTTTACCCTTGTGCATTTTTTCAGGCATAAGAATAAATTCAAGAAAGTAACCATTACCAATGAAAGATTCACTAGAAATAGATTTGTCATCTATATGTATAAATGGACAATCAATATCTATATCAACATTAATATATCCCCAATTTTCAAGAGTAATTAAAATTTTGTCAGCAATAGATTCATTATTTATGTTATAAGCTAACTCACTTTTACTAATACTAAGTTTTATAGGAAGTTTTTGATTTACTGCAATTAAAAACTCTTCTAAAGCTTGATTCATAGACCTACTTTTTAATAACTGTTTTCTAATATAGGCATATTCATAATCATTAGAAAGTATATATGAAGAAAAATCATTTGAAGTGAATATATCTACTGCCTGCTGCCAGTTATATCTGGCCAAATATGTAAACCTTGTTAAGTCCATCACTTTACCTATTTTACTATTAAAATATGGTCTAACAATATGAGCATGTAGCTTAACAAAATATTCACCACAGTCAGAGATTACAAAAATCTTTTCATCTAAAGTAGTAGTAGGCTCTAAACCACTTGCATCAAATGTAAATTCAATGCGACTTTTTTTAGATGAAAACTCTTTTGTATTTAACTTAATAAAAGGACTAGATGTGCTTAAGATACCTTTAACACGGTTATCTCCCTCACCTGAGATTGTAAAATAACCCTTATATAAGTTTCCTGCACATACAGAAAATTCTAATTCTGTATCAGAAAATACAAGTTCCGGATTTTCATATGTAAAATCCCCTTTATAGTAACTAGTAACCTTTTCCTTCAACCCAACCACCTCAATTAAGAAACTTAACTTGCATTCAACATCACTACTTATTATAATAAATAAAAATAATGAAAGATTAAACTAATATCTCTATAATAACTTATAATTACTGTAATTATAACACTAAATGACATCTTTTAGCAATATATGAAACACTTAACTGAAAGGAAAAAGAATGGTAGATAAAAAGCAACAATTTCACGGCAGTGATTTAGAGAAAATAGAAGAAAATTATGGAATAAAAAAAGAGAATATCATTAACTTTGCAGCTAATGTTAATCCTCTTGGTATATCTCCCAATCTTAGTAAATCCCTTGCTGATAATATTCATGTGGTTGAAACCTATCCTGATCGTGAATATAGCAAACTTAAAAGCAGTATTGCCACTTATGTAACTACTAATATTGAAAATATATTCGTAGGTAATGGAACCACTGAGCTTATTTCTAATATAATAAACATAATAAAACCTAAGAAGGCCTGTATTATTGGTCCTACTTATTCTGAATATGAAAGGGAAATTGCCCTTGCTGGCGGTCGTTCTAGTTACCTGCCTCTTAAAAAAAATACTCTCTTTAAACTTGATATTGACGAATTGGATGGTTTTTTAACCCCCGACTTTGATATGCTAATAATATGCAATCCAAACAACCCCACATCTACAGCTCTTGAAACTCAAGATATTAGGAAAATCTTAGATATCTGTAAGCAAAGAGATGTTTTTTGTATGATTGATGAGACATATGTAGAATTTGTAGATAAGATAGATGAGATAAGTTCTGTTTCTTTAACGGATTATTATAATAATCTTGTTGTCCTAAGGGGCATATCCAAATTTTTTGCAGCCCCTGGTTTAAGACTTGGCTATGGCATATGTGGAAATAAAGATTTGATTAAAGTCATAAACAGTAATACTAACCCTTGGTCTATTAACTCCCTTACAGCCTATGCCGGAGAAGTTATGTTCACCGACACACAATATATTAATGATACCAAATCTTTAATTAAAAATGAAAGAGAAAGAGTTTATACAACACTTAAAACCTCTAAAAGTCTTAAGTTATATGAACCAAAGGCTAATTTTATATTAGCAGAAATAACTAAGCATAAACTAACTTCTACTGATGTCTTTGAGCAAGCTATAAACAAAGGATTTATGATTAGGGATTGTTCGTCATTTCCATTTTTAAATGATAACTTTATAAGGTTTTGCTTTATGGATCCAGAAAGTAATACTAAACTTATTGAATTTCTATTAGACTTATAAAAAGAGGGCCATACACTTTAAATAATATAATACTTTCAAGTAGATAGTCTAATTTAATCAATTATACTATCTACTTTGCTAGTGTTATATCGTTTTTTAATGTATGGCCTTTTATTATATACAATTACTATTCTTTAAATTCAATTAAATTAAGTCCTATTTCTTCGCTAAACTTTCTATCAATTTCACCATCAAGTATGTTAATAAATACCTCGCACGTTGCACTAACATTAGCCTTGTTTAAATGTCCACCGTATATCTTGTTATCTCGACCACCTGCACTCATATGAATATGGTCGTATATTTCCCCATCCATGGTTGAGATACTTCCTGTTAAGGATACTATTTCAAAATCACCTTTATACTCCTGTGAGTAATATTTCTTTTCTTTTGTATCTAATAGACCTACAACAAACTTATTAACTGCTCCTAGACCATTAATATTTGCTAATTTAACTTGTTCCTTTTCACATACTTCTTTTATTTTTTCAATTATCTCTTCCTCTTTGTCAATTCGAAGGATTATTGTATTGTTGAACCTTTTGTATTCCATATCTTGTTAGCTCACTTTCTTATTTCATATACTTGTGCTTATATTTATTTAAGCAAATCACATAAACAATATTCATCACGTGACTGTAATCTCTTGTATTCATGTAAACTGCTAACTAACTCGCTTATATTGTGAAAATAATTTGAAACACAT
>CAZXSM010000031.1:0-5228 GCA_964643255.1 uncultured Lachnospiraceae bacterium | reverse complement strand
CATAATGCTTGTGGCTTTTGGAGCTGTACCCTTAATATAGTTCGAAAGAATTATAGGTCCCCAAATATTATTTACATTGCTATCTTCTATAATCCTGTCAGATACTGTAAAATCAAGATCAAATCCATCCTTGAATATGATTATATCATCAAACTTCGGTAGATTTATGACTCTTCTTTAATAACCCACTCAATATAAGTGCAACCACCGATAATATAATAATCATTACAAAAGTCCAAGTATAATCTCCACCAGAACTATCTAGCAAACTACTAGATATCATTGGACCAATAAAGGCTGATGGTATAAGGGAAAAGTTTGCCACACTAAAATTCTGAGCATAATTTTCGCTTCCATAAAATGAATGTATTACAGAAGAAGCAAGGGATGGAGATCCACCATAACATATACCCACCAGTAACAAGCCTATAAAAATCAATATAATACTATTATTAAAAGCCCCGCCAACTAATGAAAGACCAGAAATTAGTAACATTATATTGTTGGTAACCATTGCTTTATTATATCCAAATCTATCAAAGAGCTGACCAAATATAAGTCTACCAAAACCATTGAATACTGAAACTAACAAACCTAAGATTGCTGGTGCTCCAAATGTAATCGCAATATTAGCTGCACTATTTATAACCAATAAACCCGATGAATTAACTGCTATTGTCCAAAAAGTATAAATCCAAAATGCAGACGTTTTTAACATCTCACTTGTAGTGAATTGTCCTACTCTATCAACTTTCTTATCCCTATCTTGTGTCTTAATATATTCAGGAACTTTTATTATGAAAGATCCTATTACCAGTACCACACATATAAGTACTGCCAGAACAATAAATGTATTCAACAAACCAAAGTTACTTATTAAAACATTAACTAAGCTTCCAAGTATCATACCCCCAAAACCAAAGCCCATCAAGAGTATTCCTGAAGAAAATCCAACCTTATCAGGAAACCACTTGTTTACACTCCCAATTATGCTGTTGTAAGCAATACCCACACCACTTCCACACAAAATTCCATATAGAAAATACAAAACTTGCAAGCTTGAATCCGGATTCTCGGAGTTTAACCTAGACATACCTAAGAAACCTATAAATAACAATATTGCTGCAAGTCTAATTAGAGACTTTGTACCCAATCGATTAGAAAACTTACCGCTTATAAATCCCCCTATACAGAAAAACACCATTGAAATTGTAAAAGTTAATGACAAATCAGAGCTTGTCCAAGAAGGATACAAGTCTTTAAAAGGTCCAGCAAATATGGACCATGCATATAGTAAACCTAGAAACATCAACATGACTGTACCTGTTATTAAATATAAATATTTATTATTATTTTTTTTAATCATACTTCCTCCACTATATTTAAATTTGTTTTTTTAATTATAACAGAAAATACCATGAAAATATTTTTATTTTTAATGTTTCTTCATAAATTATAATTATCAAAATTAAAGATAGGTTACTCTTCTTTGTTGGACTGTTTTACAATATAAAAATTAAGCATTTTTGACTAAACCTCAATAGTAATATATATTAAACATATCTAAGCAAAAAACATTCTAAAGGAGAGATAAGTTGAAAGCGGTAATATTTGATATGGATGGAGTAATTATAGATAGTGAACCTGTACATTTTGAAGTGGAGCAGGCACTTATTGAAAAACTAGGAGGAAAACTAGAGACACAAGAACATGAGAAATTTGTTGGTACTACTGATTATTATATGTGGAACAAATTAAAAAATAAATTTGATTTTGAGCCTTCAGTAGAAGAAATAATTGAAATGAAAAAACAAATGTTTTTAGAGAAAATTGACCAAATCAAATTAATGAATAATTGTAAAAAATTAATAGTAAACTTATATAAGAAGGGTTATCCATTGGCTATAGCCTCGTCAAACAATAGAATAACAGTTGATAAGGTTATCAAAAAGTTTGACTTAGGTAAATATATGAAATTTGTAATTAGCGGTGAAGAAGTAAATGAGGGCAAACCTAATCCCGAAATTTTCCTAACTGCTGCAAAAAAAATGCATATTCTGCCAGAAGATTGCCTAGTTATCGAAGATGCCCATAATGGTGTGAAGGCAGCAAAAGCAGCTGGAATGAAATGTGTTGGATTAAAGAATCTTGAACATGGAAATCAGAACCTAACAGAATCCGATTTAATTGTTAATAGTTTAGATGAACTGAACTTAAATACTTTAAAAGAATTGTTTAGCCAATAATTTAAAGTGGCAATTTAATACAATACTAATAAACTAAAATATACTTAGGAGATGATAAAATGAAGCAAATTATTATACTAGACTTTGGAAATGACTACAATCAAGATGTCATAAATGTAATTAAAGAAGAAAATATTAATGTGAAAATTTTACCTTATGACACCATAGCAGACCAAATCAAATCCGAAGAACATGTAATTGGACTAATCCTATCTGGTGGATACACAACTGTAAAAAAAGATGACTTGGAAGCATTTGATGGTCAAATTTTAAACTTGAGTTTTCCAATCCTCGGACTAGGACGTGGAATGCAAGTAATCATCAATGAACTAGGTGGAATAGTAAAACCTGTAGGATATATTTATGAACCCACTCCATCAAAACTTACATTTCATAATATAGAAAAAGGAATTTTCAAAGATGGAGATAAAGAAAGAATAGTTCCACTAGGATTTGATGCCGCAGTATCTAAATTACCAGATGGCTTCAATATACTTGCAAATGGTGAAGAAGTAAAGTCTGGAGATGGCAGACCATTTGGAGCTATGGAAAATCCCGATAAAAATATATATGGAATCCAATTTATTACTAAACCAGCAGAAGAAGAAAAGGACGCACAGACAATAAGGAATTTCGTGGAAATGTGCAAAAATCTAAATTGAAATAAAAAACAAGTATTATATAATTATGAATTTATTTCTATATTTATCATAATATAATTTGCAGCCTAAAAAACAATAATAAGCCTATATAACTTCATTAATGAAATTATATAGGCCTATTATTGTTTTATAATTTACATACATACCTTCATACTCATCCGAATTTCTAACCCATTTAATCTTATAAAATTATTTTGAATCTGGGTTAACATGTACCATACAATGCTTAACATTATCAATTTGTTCTTCAATGGCATCATGTACTTCATGAGCAATATCATGACTGACATCTAGAGATATATCTTTGTCTAATCTAATTTCTATATCTACATATATCTTATTACCAAACATTCTTGTTTTAAGTTGATCAATAGCTAATACATGGTCGTGAGCTAAAGCAATTTCGCGGATTTGTTCTTGTGTTTCTTCATCAACTGCCCGGTCTGTCATCTTGCTTGTGGCATCCCTAAATATATCAATAGATACCTTAATAATTATTAAACTAATAACTAAACTAGCTACAGCATCCATCACAGGAAATCCAATTTGTGCTCCTAGAATTCCGATAAAGCTTCCAATAGAAGATAAAGCATCAGAACGATGGTGCCAAGCATCAGCCATTAAGGCCCCTGAATCAGTCTTCTTAGCAGCCTTTCTTGTATACCAATACATAGCTTCCTTTACAAGAATAGATATTATAGCCGCAATCAAAGCTATTCTTCCAGGAATTATAATGGAACTGTAGTCACCTGCTAAAATAGTTTGTATTCCACTATATCCAATGCCAATACCTGTAGCAATCAAAATCCCAGCCAAAATAATAGCCGCTACACTTTCAAAACGCTCATGTCCATAAGGGTGTTCCTTATCTGCCTCTTTGTTTGATAACTTAATTCCTATCATAACTATAATTGTACTTAAAACATCAGATAGAGAATGTACTGCATCTGATATCATAGCTAATGAATGTCCAATTATGCCTGCTATTAGCTTATAAATGAAAAGTACTACGTTTACGATAATTATGTTTCTTGATACTCTCATAGCAATTTGTTCATTATTCTTATCCATAACAACCTCCTATATTATTTAACCTTTGGCACCAGTTTCATTAAAAATAAAAACTCATCTGTGGAAACATACTACTGTCCCACAAATGAGTTTTAATTTCATCTGCTGCCGCTCATAGGGCGGCCCGGCTCCAGAGAAATTCTCCGGCCTGATCAGTTTGTACTGGTGATGTCGTTTCACTTTTTGAAACGTTATACAGTGCAAAAGCTAATATTATTATAGCATATGTAGAAAACCCAGTAAATGTTAATGTAAATGTTAAAATTATTGGTTGACGATTGCATTATTATATGCAAAAATACTTACATGATGCTATCTATGAGAAGTGTCTGTCCTTTCAATTTTTCCAACTTTATTGAAACTTTATAATACATAGAAGAGGTACATAATGCAAAAAAACAAATCTAATAAAAGATTATACCAAAGACTAATTGTAAGATTCTTATTAGCAGTTACTTTTGTGGCCCTAGTAATAAAAGTTTTTCCAATATTACTTAAGCTTTTTGCTCCTTTTGTAATTGCATTTATTGTAGCCACAATATTAAATCCCCTAATAAGTAAAATTAATAAGAAAGTAAGCAAACTTAATATAAACTTTATGGTCTCAAGAAAAATTATTACCTTGATTATAACTTTTGTAATAGTATTTTTATTTACTTTTCTTACTTTTAACTTAATTAATCTTATTGTAAAAGAAATAGTTGCCTTCTTAATAGGCATTCAAGAAAGTTGGGATAATATTGAATTACGTTTTTTTACAATTCAAGAAAATCTTAAGTGGCTTACGGATTATTTGCCCAAAGAAGCTCTAGATGGTTTACAAGGACTAGAAAGTAATTTGTTTAATTCTATCCATAATATTATTAAAGGTCTAGTTTCCACAATATTCTATAGTACAACTACTATTATTTCAAAAACAAGTACTATTGTTGTTGCTTTATTATCATTTTTTATGGCTTTATATTTTATAGTTTCGGATTTCAATGGCATATATGATTTTTTCAAAAAACATATCAATAAGGGTATATTTGATACTTTAATTCTCTTAAAAAATTCTGTTATTAATGCTACAGGCGGTTTCTTAAGGGGTCTATTAGCTATGGCCTTTATTGCATTTGCTTTCATGTTTATAGCTTTATCAATTTATAGACAACCATATGCCTTTGTCATAGCACTCTTTCTAGGTTTTATAGATTTTTTGCCATTACTAGGGACAATAGCAATACTTTTACCATGGGGAATCATTGAG
>CAZXSM010000030.1:10027-24065 GCA_964643255.1 uncultured Lachnospiraceae bacterium | reverse complement strand
CTTGGAATATATACAACCACAATAATCCTGACGGTATAAATTATATTCCTTAGACAATTCTATTGAACGTTTGTAACCGTTCTTTTTTTTGAAATCAGAATAAAGATAGGGTATCTTGTATTTTTCAGATAAATTTTCTCCTATTTCATTTAATTTGCTAGCGTTTTTGTGAGGGCTAATTGATAGGGTAGTTGTAAAATAATCAAAGCCACCCTCTTTTGCTTCTTTAGCAGATTCTTCTAATCGTAGCTGATAGCAACGAAAGCAGCGCTCGCCACCTTCTGCTAGCTTTTCATATCCTTTTGCTATTTCATAAAAACGTTCAGGATCATACTTACCTTTAATAAACTTAATAGGATACTTAACTGTTAGATTGCTAATTAGCTTAGTTTGTTCTTCTACACGGCGGTTATATTCTTCCTCATATGAAATATTAGGATTGTAGAAAAATATTGTAATATAAAAGTAATTTGATAAATACTCTAAAACATAGCTACTACATGGTGCACAGCAACTATGAAGAAAAAGACTAGGAACCCTTCCATCTTCTTTAATTTGTTTTAATGTTTTATCTAATACTTTTTGATAATTTATCTTATTCATAATTACACCTTTTCATTTGGTTTCCTGTAAAATGCTTGATTTATTTCTATAAGTATTATAATATAAGAATGTTGTTAAAACAAGAAAATTTCATAAGACTTAATTATATCGAGGTGTGGCTCAGTTTGGTAGAGCGCCACGTTAGGGACGTGGAGACCGCAGGTTCAAATCCTGTCACCTCGATTTTGTTGTACCTAAATTGATGAGTTTAATCAGATTCTAGTTGATATTTTTCTTATTCTTGTAAAAAAACTCTGTTTTAAATCAAAAACTTCTTGACATATAAGTTAAATAAAGAGATAATATAATCAAAACCGAAACGTTTCGGATTACACAATTATGGAGGTGTACTATGTCACTCGTTACATCAGAAAGAATGTTATTAGATGCAAAAGAAGGAAACTATGCTATAGGTGCATTTAACGTTGAAAATATGGAAATGGTTAAGGCAGTTATTGCGGCAGCAGAAGATATGAAAGCACCAGTTATGCTTCAAACCACATCTTCTACAATAAAGTATGGAGGACTAAAGACATATCATGCCCTTGTTAAAACTGAGGCAGAAAATGCTAGTGTTCCTGTAGCTTTACACTTAGATCATGGTAATAGTTTTGAATTAGCAGTCCAAGCAATAAGAGAGGGCTATACTTCAGTAATGATTGATGGTTCAAGTGAAAGTTTTGAAGAAAACATTGAACTAACAAAAAGGGTAATTGATGTTGCCAAACCAAACAAAATTCCAGTTGAAGCAGAACTAGGGAAAATAGGTGGAAAAGAAGATGATTTAGAAGTTAAGGATGGTAATTATACTGACCCCTTAGAAGCTAAAGAATTTGTAGAAAGAACGGGAGTTACTTCTCTTGCAATAGCAATTGGTACCGCTCATGGTATTTATGCTGAGAAACCAGTACTTGATATAGAAAGAGTATCAGCAATTAGACAAGTAGTGGATGTTCCATTAGTATTACATGGAGGATCTGGACTAAGTGATGAAGATATAAGGGAATGTATACAAAGAGGGATTTGTAAAGTTAATTATGCTACAGAACTTAGAATTGCTTATACAGATGGAATGAAAGAAGTATTTAAAGAAGATCCAGACGCATATGATCCTAAGACCTTTGGCAAAGCGGGCATGGAAAAAGTAACAGAATTAGTTAAAAACCGCATTAAATTGTTTGGTAGTGAAGGAAAGGCAAATGCTTAATTAACTAACTAACTAACTTAAGATAAAGTTTTCAAATCACATATATAGATATATAGAAAAAGGGGATATATATGGCAGCAACAATTAAAGACATCGCAAAAGAGACAGGACTTGGTCTTGCTACTATATCATCATACTTAAATGGTGGTAACGTTAGAGAAAAGAACCGTATAAAAATAGAAAAAGCCATAGATGAGCTTGATTATGAAGTTAATGAAATGGCTAGAGGTTTAAAGACTAACAAATCTAAGATAATTGGAGTAGTTATACCGGAATTATCTAATGTTTTTATTACAGAAATCATTTCAATTGTTGAAGATTTTTTCAGGAAAAAAGGATATGCAACAATTGTTTGTGGCTGCAAAAACGATCCTCAAATTGAGAAAAAAGTAGTTGATTTTTTATATAAAAAACGTGTTGATGGAATCATCAATATGCCTGTAAACTCAGATGGTTCTCATTTGAAACCATTTGAAGACTCTAAAAAGCCTATATTACTTGTTGATAGAAAGGTAGACGAATTAAAATGTGATTATGTCTTGATTGACAATAAACTAGCAACTAAGAAGGCTACCGATTTATTGATAAAAAATGGCCATAAAAAAATAGGATTTATAGCTGGGCCAGAATCTGTCTATACTTCTATTGAGAGGCTGTCGGGATATAAGGAGAGTTTATTGGAGACAGGTATAGAGTTTGAAGATAGGCTGATTGCATACGGAAATTATACAATTGATGGTGGTGTTAAATGCCTGAAAAAGTTAGTAGAGGATAATTCAGATATGACAGCTGTAATTGCTTCTAACGCTGAAATGACAATAGGTACATTTATTGCTATAGGTGAATTGGAATTAAAAGTCCCTGAAGAAATTTCTGTAATAGGATTTGATAATGTGAAATTTGCCAAGGCTATGAATCCTAAAGTTACAATAGTGACTCAGCCAATAAAAGAGATAGCAAATACTACTGCTAAGATAATGTTAAGTAAGCTTGAGGGCTCTGATAAAGATGAAAACAAATATAAATATGAGACTGTAGAGTTGACAACAGATATAATTTACGGGAATTCAATTAAAGATATTAGTTAAATTAATGTGTGTAACGGGGGCGTTTAATGCACTGGGGACGTCCCAGAGTATTAAAGGTCCCCTTTACATATAGGAGGTGACAGGGTGACAAATTATTTACTTAGTATAGATATAGGTACTTCTTCATGTAAAGTTGTAATCTTTGATATAGAGGGAAATGTAATAGCAAGTTCTAGTAAAAATTATGAGGTATATTATCCAGCAGAAGGTTTTGCTGAGCAAGATCCTAATGAGTGGTGGCAGGCAACTTGTAATGCAATTAGAGAGGTTATAGAGATTAGCAAGGTTGACCCTAGTGCTATTGCTGGAATTGGTGTGGATGGACAAAGTTGGTCAGCTATTCCCATAGGAAAAGACGGCCAGGTGTTAACTAATACTCCAATATGGATGGATACAAGGGCTCAAGATATATGCGACAGGGTTAATAAGGAAATTGGACAAGATAAAATATTTGAACTTTGTGGCAACTCATTTCAGCCTTCTTATACTACACCTAAGATACTTTGGTACAAGGAAAACATGCCACAAATATATAGAAATACGAGAGCAATCTTACAATCTAATAGTTTTATAGTCTACAAATTAACTGGCAATATATCACAAGATAAGTCTCAAGGATATGGCTACCACTGTTTTGATATGCATAGGGGTGTATGGGATTATGATATGGCAAAGGCTATGGGAATTAATCCTGATTTTCTTCCTGAGATATATGACTGCCATGATATAGTAGCTGGTGTTAATAAAGAAGCATCAAGATTAACAGGACTTCTAGAAGGAACACCTGTTGTTGCAGGAGGCTTGGATGCTGCCTGTGGAGCCCTTGGTGTTGGAGTTTTAGAAGGAGGTCAAACTCAAGAGCAAGGTGGCCAAGCTGGTGGAATGAGTCTTTGTATTGATGAATATAAATCACACCAAGCCTTAATCCTTAGTTATCATGTTGTTCCAAACCTATGGTTGCTACAAGGTGGTACTGTTGGTGGTGGCGGTGTAATGAGATGGTTTGAACAAGAGTTTGGTGATTATGAAAGAAGTCAAGTAGAGCATTTAGATAAAAGTTCATTTGACCAGTTAAATGATATAGCAAGCCAAGTTTCTACTGGAAGTGATGGTTTGGTATTCTTACCATATATGATGGGAGAAAGGTCTCCAATATGGGATCCTAACGCAAAAGGTGTTTACTATGGCTTAGATTTTAGCAAAACAAAGGGACATATGGTAAGAGCGAGTATGGAAGGTGTAGCATTTTCACTTATGCACAACTTAGATATAGCAAAAGAAGTTGGGGTAGAAGCAAATGAACTAAGAGCAATGGGTGGAGCAGCCAATTCCCAGCTATGGACTCAAATCAAATCAGATGTTACAGGTAAGGAAATAAAGGTCCCATCTTCAGATACTGCTACTGCAATGGGAGCAGCAATTCTTGCAGGAGTAGGAGTTGGTCTATATAAGGGTTTCGAGGATGCAGTAACTAAGTTGATTAAGATAAAAAGACAACATATTCCAAACATGAATAATCATGATATATATATGAAAAACTATGAATTATATTTAGAACTATACAAAAACTTGAAAGATTTAATGAATAAAGATGGAGGGAACTAGATGAAGGCGGCTGTTTTATATGGAAATGAAGATATCAGATATGATGATTTTGAAGAACCAATAACAAAGCCAGGTACAGTAAAAATAAAAGTAGTAGCAACAGGAATATGTGGATCAGATATACCAAGAGTTCTAGATAATGGTGCACACTTTTATCCTGTTGTCCTGGGTCATGAGTTTTCTGGAGATGTTGTAGAGATAGGAGAAGGAGTTACTTCCCTCCAAGTTGGAGACAGAGTTTCTGGAGCACCACTTCTTCCTTGCAAGACATGCGAAGACTGCCAACATGGCAACTTTTCACTTTGTAAAAATTATAGTTTTATAGGTTCAAGACAACAAGGAAGTTTTGCAGAATATGTAGTAATACCAGAGGAAAATGCTGTAAAGTTTAACCCAAACATTTCCTATGAGCAAGGCGCAATGTTTGAGCCATCAACGGTAGCACTTCATGGAATCTTTTTAAATGACTACAAAGGCGGAGGCTACGTTGCTATCCTTGGTGGTGGAACTATTGGAATGTTTACGATGCAATGGGCAAAAATATTTGGATCCAAAAAGGTAGTTGTATTTGATATAAATGAAGAAAGGTTAGAATTAGCAAAAAGACTTGGTGCAGACGAAGTTATTAACACCCTTGATGAAGATTATATGGAAAAAGCAAAAGCAATAACAGGTGGAAGAGGATACGATTATGTATATGAGACAGCAGGATCTACTCCTACATCATACATGGCCTTTGAACTAGCTGCTAATAAGTCAAATGTTTGCTTTATAGGTACACCTACTAAAGACTTAACATTTTCACCTAAGTTATGGGAGCAAATGAATAGAAAAGAGTTTAAACTTACTGGTTCATGGATGTCTTATTCAGCTCCTTTCCCAGGGAAAGAATGGGAATTAACAGCTCATTACTTTGAGACAGGCCAGCTAAAATTTGATCCAGGATTCATTTTCAAAAAGTTCCCTATGAGTGAAGTAGATAAGGCATTTGAACTCTTTAAAGATCCTAGTCAAGTAAAGGGTAAAGTTCTTTTGATAAATGAGTGAGGTGGAAAATGATTTTAACTGTTACTTTGAATGCAGCAATTGATAAAAGGTATGTGGTAGATGACTTTAAGGTAAATGAAGTAAATCGTGTACTAGAATGTGATTATCAACCTGGTGGTAAAGGTATAAATGTATCAAAGGCAGCCACAATTGCTGGAGCAAATGTCACTGCAACAGGCTTTATAGCTGGGTATGCAGGCGGATATATAGAAAACGAATTAAAGAAAAGAGATATAAAGACTGACTTTATAAATGTTCTAGGAGAGAGTCGTTCATGTATCAATATTTACGACAGCACAAATAAGACTCAAACAGAATTTTTAGAACCAGGGGTTTTAATAACAAAGGAAGATGAGAAACTCTTATTAGAAAAGTTCGAAGACCTAGTACAAAAGCACCATATTGTTACCATGTCAGGAAGTGCTCCTAGTGGGACAAGTGATGATATTTATAGTGAACTTATAGCTATAGCAAAAAAACATAAGAAAAAAGTTATACTAGATACAAGTGGACAAAGATTAATAGATGGAATTAAAGCAAATCCAAGCCTAATAAAGCCAAACATTGATGAAATTCAGATGCTTGCAGGCAGGCAAATCAAAAACCAAGAAGACCTAATCGAAATAGGGAAAAAGATTCAAGGAAATGGAATAGAGATTGTAGTTATTTCTTTAGGTAAAGATGGTTCTATTATTGTTTCAGATGAGGGTATTTACAAAGCTAGTCCTCCCAAGATAGAGGCAGTTAATACAGTTGGTTGTGGGGATACAATGATTGCAGGTTTTGCTATTGGACTTAAAGACAATTTGACACTACTAGACACTATAAAACTAGCAACTGCAATTTCAGCAGCCAGTGCTTTAAAGGCTGAAACAGGATATTTTGTTAAAGAGGATATGGAAGATATTCTAGATAAGGTGAAGGTAATTAAACTATAGAAGTTTTATAATAAAAATTTTTGTTAGGAGGAAAGATATGATAAATGCAGTAGATCCAAAATTAGTACCACAAAGAACATTATTTGATGGAAGTAAAATACCTGGAATAGGAATGGGGACTTTTGGCTCTGATAAATATACAGCTGATGAAATTTCAAATGCAGTAGCTGGAGCCATTAGGGGTGGATATCGTCTATTTGATTGTGCATCTGTTTATGAAAATGAAGACCAAATAGGACTAGTATTTAAAGATGCTTTTGATAAAGGCATAGTAAAAAGAGAAGAACTAACAATTACAACAAAAGTATGGAATGATATGCATAAAAAAGGTGACGTTCTCCTTTCATTAGCTAAGAGCCTAAGGGATCTTCAACTAGATTATGTTGATATCTTTTTTGTTCATTGGCCATTTAGGAATTATCATGCTCCAGGTGCGGATGCTGATGCACGAAATCCTGATTCCAAGCCATTTGATGTAGAAGAGTTTATGGAAACTTGGAGAGTTTGTGAAAGAATTGTTGACATGGGACTTGCAAAAAATATTGGTATGTCAAATATGACGATTGCTAAGTTAGAAGCGGTTTTACCCTTATGTAGAATAAAACCTGCAGCAATTCAAATGGAATTGCATCCATCATTTCAACAACCTGAATTATATGATTATTGCGTAAAAAATGATATTCAACCAATAGGATATTCTCCAATAGGCTCTCCATCTAGGCCAGAAAGAGATAAAACTCCAGATGACGTAGTAGACATAGAAATGCCAGAAATTGTTTCAATAGCTAAAGCCCATAATGTTCATCCAGCTATTATCTGTGTAAAATGGGCTGTTCAAAGAGGCCAGATACCAATTCCTTTTTCTGTTAAAGAAAAGAATTATATGAGTAACTTACGTTGTGTAACTGAAGATCCTCTTACTGATGAAGAAATGGAAATAATAAAAAAGGCAGATAAAAACTGTAGACTTATAAAAGGCCAAGTATTCCTTTGGGAAGGCGCAGAAGGGTGGGAAGACTTGTGGGATCTTGATGGAGTGATTACAAAATAGTAAGACTTTCCATTAATATCTTGTTAGCCAAAATATAAAGACTCAATTTGATATATAAGATAAAAGAGGGCAATAACTCTATTTCAGAGGAAATAGAGTTATTGCCCTCTTAATTTCATTACTTAAACAATATCCCTAAATTATCGTATAAAACAACGTTTATTTTATATAAATGTAATATTGACATTAATAACAAACAAGTCTATAATTAAATGTAATTGATAATTATTATCAATTAGAAAACTAAATGATAATAGAGGTTGAAAATTTAACAATTACTAAAATAATGTACATGTTTTATTAAAAGCGGTACTAAGTATAGATATATAAGGTGGTTAAGGTAATTGATAAATGTTCATAATAAATCGTCTGACCAAGAAAGGAAAACCATCATGACTTTAAGTGATGCTAACATCAAAGAAAGATACATAGTTGAGGAATTATCTCTTAAACAACCTATTAAGCGAAGATTAGAGGCAATGGGTTTAATAGAAGGAACTATGATTCGAAAAAATAATGAAGCAACAGACGGATCTGTCATCTTTACTGTAAGGGGTACAAGGCTTGCTGTAGGGAAAGATGTAGCCGATTATATAGAAGTTAGAGATATCTTACCAGGTGAAGAACGAGGGCCTAGAAGACGTTGTAGTAGACAAGGAAGAGGAATGGGACATAATAGAGGAAAATGGAGGCAAGTAAATGGGCTATGAAGAATTACAAGTTGGCTTTATAGGTAATCCAAATAGTGGTAAAACCACTCTTTTTAATGCTTATACAGGATCCCAACTTAAAGTAGCAAATTGGCCTGGGGTAACTGTAGAAAAAAAGGAAGGTGCTTTCAAATACCACAACCATATATATAAATTAGTGGATTTGCCAGGTCTTTATAGCCTGACATCTTATTCAATAGAAGAAAGAGTAAGTAGACAGTATATATTAAGTGATGAAGTGGATGTAATTGTTGACGTTGCAGATGCTTCAAATCTTGAGAGAAATCTATATTTAACACTACAGTTAATTGAAATTGGTAAACCTGTGATTTTAGCCCTTAACATGATGGATATTGTAGAAGAGAGGGGTATGGAAATAGATACCCACCGTCTACACGATATTCTTGGAATACCAGTTATCCCTGTATCTGCAAGAAAGAAAACAGGCCTAGATATATTGATGCATGGAGTATCCCATCATACAGAAGTAGTTAATAGTAATGTAGTAGCTTATAGCGACTTAATTGAAGATAAAATAATAAAAATATCAGAAAGACTTGTAAAAAATGATCCGAGTTTGAAAAACCCCCGTTTTTATGCAATAAAGTTACTGGAGAATGATCCTGAAATTACAGAGAATTGTCCTGTTGATCTTTCTGATATAGTAGATAAAAGTTATGAAACTGAGATTATAAATCAAAAGTATGATTTTATCGAGGGAATAATAGAAGAAGTTCTTGTAAACAAAGAAGAAAAAGCAAGGTTTACAGATAAGATAGATAGTATATTAACCCACAGAATTTGGGGAATTCCAATATTTCTAGGAATTATGGGTCTTGTATTTTTCCTAACATTTACCCTAGGTGATGGGTTAACTGGTCTGTTTGAAGGATGGCTGGATACTTTTGGCCAATGGGCTGCGGACCTCTTGTTATCAATAGATGCAGGTCCAATTCTCACCTCACTAGTTGTTGATGGAATAATAGCAGGAGTTGGAACAATCCTAACCTTTTTACCAAACATAGCAATACTTTTCTTAGCACTTGCTTTCCTAGAAGATAGTGGTTATATGGCAAGAGTTGCCTATGTGATGAACGGGATTATGAAAAAGGTTGGTTTATCAGGAAGAGCCTTCATTCCAATGCTTCTAGGATTTGGCTGTACAGTACCTGCAATTATGGCAACTAGAACCCTTGAAAATGAAAGAGATAGACGAAAGACTATTCTTATAACACCATTTATGTCTTGTAGCGCTAAGATTCCTATTTATGTTATGCTATCAGGTATGTTTTTTGGAAAATATGCGCCTTTAGCATCATTATCAATGTATGTAATAGGATTAGTAGCAGGTATTTTAACTGCTTATGTAACAACTAAATTGGAAAAAAGAGCAGACAAATCAAAAGCACCAGAAGAAATACCAGAACAAAATCACTTGCTAATTGAGTTACCTGAATATAAAGCTCCTAATCTATATAGTATAATTATTTATGTTTGGGAAAATGTAAAAGAGTATTTACAAAAAGCAGGAACTACAATATTCCTTGCTTCAGTATTATTATGGTTTGTGCTTAATTTTGGTTCTTCAGGTTATGTAGACGGGAACATGACACAAAGTTTTGGAGCAGCTTTTGGTAGGTTTTTAGTTCCAGTACTTAAACCGGCAGGACTAGGTTTCTGGCAAATAGGACTTGCCCTACTTGCTGGTTTAGCGGCAAAAGAAGTAGTAGCATCAAGTCTTGGTATCTTGTTTGGAATAACTAATGTGGAAAGTGCAGTAGGGCTTGGAGCAATGCAAGGTTCTTTAATGGCTATAGGATTTGGACCACTTAATGCATTTTCCATGATGATATTTGTCTTGTTTTACACACCATGTATAGCAGCTGTGGCTGTAATAGCCCAAGAACTTAAGTCTGCTAAGTGGACTATATATATAGTTATATTTCAGATGGTTTTTGCCTGGCTAGCTTCGACTTTAGTTTATCAAATCGGTAGCCTGTTTATCTAGAATATAAGATATATAGGTAATTGCGAAATATCCTGTATTCTTATCGGAGTTAGTATATCTAACTCCTATTTGAAAAATTAAAATTCGCAATTACCTAAAAAAGATATAGTAGGAAAGGAGCTGTTAATATGACAGCAGCAGTAATAGGTTTAGGAATAGCTGGATACACTGGTTATTTAATATATAGACAAGTTAAGAATATGAAACAAGGAAACTATTGTGGTACTTGCTCTGGATGTCCCTCAGCAAAAACATGTGGAGAATTTAGCGAAAGTAAGAAGAGTAAGGTTTCCTAAGTATAGATAAATGAAAATGAAGCTTATATCCTTTTAAAGTTAGGTAAGAATATATACTGATACTTTAAAAGGATTTTTTGCATTATTAAAGCTTGTATATTATAATATTTTAATATAGGTGTATGTAGTGTATGTATTATACAACAATTATAAAAGAAGGAGATGTGGCAACATTATGGCAAAAAACAAACAGATACAAAGAAGTGACATCGATGATAAGTACAAATGGAACACCAAGGACTTATTTGAAAGTGATAAGGACTGGGAAAAAGAATTTTCTTCCACTAAGGAATTGATAAAAGATTTAGAAGAATATAAAGGTAAACTTGCTAATTCTGCAGAAGACTTGTTAGGGTTTTTTAAATCAAGAGATAAGACAGTACACAAATTTGAACTTGTAGTTGTGTATGCTAACCGCAAGCATCATGAAGATATGAGAGTAGGGCTTTACCAAGGCTTTATGAATAGGGTGAGTTCCCTGATGGTAGACATTAACAGTGCCTTATCATTTGCAGAACCAGAAATACTAGAAATTCCTGAGGACAAATTAAAGAAATTCTTAGATTCTAATGAGGAACTTAAGAAGTATGAGTTTGAGATAGAAGAAATACTTAGGAAAAAACCACATACCTTATCTGCGAAAATGGAAGAATTATTAGCAGAGGTAGGCGAAATAGCAAGTGGACCAAGTAATATATTTTCAATGTTTAATGATGCTGACGTTAAGTTTCCAGATGTACATGATGAAGAGGGTAATACAGTGTCTCTAACTCATGGTCGTTTTGGCTTACTAATGGAAAGCCCAGACCGCAATGTTCGTAAGGAAGCCTTTGAAGGCCTATATAGTGTTTATGAAAATTATAGAAACACCCTAGCAGCAACATTTGTTGCCAATGTTAAAAAAGAAGTTTTCTATGCAAAAACTCGTGGATATTCTTCAACCCTTGAAATGAGACTAGATGATGCTAACATACCAGTAAGTGTATATCATAACCTAATAGAATCTGTAAATGAACATTTACCATCTATGCATCAGTATGTAAGTTTAAGAAAGAAACTTTTAGGTGTAGATGAGCTTCATATGTATGATATATATGTTCCAATTGTAAAAGATGTAGACATGAAGATACCATACGAAGAAGCTAAGGAAATAGTATATGAAGGCCTTGAACCACTTGGTGAAGAATACAGAGATATTTTACAAGAAGGATTTGCCGGTTCTTGGATTGATGTTTATGAAAATGAAGGAAAAAGAAGTGGAGCATATTCAAGTGGAGTATATGGTGTTCATCCTTATGTTTTATTAAACTATCAGGATAACCTAAGTAATGTATTTACTCTAGCACATGAAATGGGACATGCAATCCATAGTTATTATTCAAATGAAACCCAACCATATAACTATTCTGATTATAAGATCTTCGTTGCAGAAGTGGCTTCAACATGTAATGAATCCCTGCTTATGGATGATATGTTAAAGAAGACTACAGATGATAAGGAAAAAGCCTACTTACTCAATTACTACCTAGAACAATATAAAGGAACTGTATTTAGACAAACAATGTTTGCTGAATTTGAGTTAATAACCCATGAAAAGATATTTAATGGAGAATCTTTAACAGCAGATGATTTATGTAAAATATACCATGACTTAAATGTTAAATACTTCGGGGATGATATTGTTATTGATTCAGAAATCGATATGGAATGGTCAAGAATTCCTCATTTCTACAGACCTTTCTATGTTTACCAATATGCAACTGGATATGCAGCAGCAGTTACACTTTCTAAGAAAATATTAGAGGAAGGTAAACCAGCAGTAGACAGATATATTAACAACTTCCTAAAAGGTGGAAGTAGCGATTATCCAATTAACTTACTTAAAAAAGCGGGCGTAGATATGACCACAAAAGAACCAGTAGATCAAGCTTTAGAACTATTTGGAGACTTAATTGATCAACTAGATGAAATTACAAAGTAAGAAAAAGATAAACTACAAATTAATAGAAGTTTAGATAAAATATAACACCTGATATTCGACTAATTCGAATATCAGGTGTTTGCATTTAATAAGGTGGCTTACAAATTTTATAAACCTATAGGTATATCAAATGGTGCAGAAGCTTATATTGATGAAACGGGTAACTTAGCAGGAGTTATATTTGCAAAAGACAGTTCTAATTTCCCAGATGACTTTGTTCAGGAAGTAGGGAAACAAAGATTTTGGGAGAGAACTTGTTAAAGAGACAATAGAAATGCTAAAATAATAGAAACAAGAAAGAATGAAATGTGATGCAAATCAAAATAAGTCTAGACAAAACTATATTTCTTATTACAATAAATATATATATAGATATATTGCCATCAAATACCAGAGACCAGGTAATCTTATAGATAAGACACTTAGTAAACTTATCAGGAGGTTTTGTTATGAAAAAAAGAAAAACTAGTAAATTAGCAATTATGCTTATAATGTTTGTAATGAGCATGCTAATGGTCCAAGCTTGTACTAATCAAGACATGAGGGAAGATAAAGTCCAAGATAAGGATTCATGGGAAACAACAAATGATTTGGATAAAGTAATAGAGGATGCAGAAGTTGATGACTTTTCTGAGAGCACTAATAATAATGAATCAACAAGACCTATAATCACAGAAGACGAAACAATAGAAGACGACACCCCAGAAGACGACTCCTACACCTACATCAACTCATCAGGCACAACAATAGAAACAAGAATCAAGCCGCCACAAGGCTATAAAAGAGTTGAAGCTAGCCCTGACACCTTCTTACATTTCCTAAGAAACCTAGAACTAAAAGACCACGACAGCCCTGTCATCCTATATAATGGCAATGAGAAATCTAACCAAAAAGCCCAAGCAGCAGTGTTTGGGTTTGATATAGGGGATAAAGACTTGCAGCAATGTGCTGATAGCATAATTAGAGTCTACAGTGAATATTATTGGTCAAGTGGCCAATATGAGAAAATCAAGTTTCATTTAACAAATGGATTTCTAATGGACTATGAAAACTGGAGAAATGGGAAACGAATCAAGGTAGATGGAAACAATGTATCCTGGGTTGATTCAGCAGCCTATGACGATAGTTATGAAAACTTTAGAAATTACCTAACAAGTGTAATGATATATGCTGGAACTCAATCTTTAGATAATGAAAGCACACTTATTGACCTAAGTGAACTAAGGCAAGGGGATATGCTATTGATAGGTGGTAGCCCTGGACATTGTGTCCTTGTTGTAGACCTGGTCCAAGATGAAAATGGAGACACATGCTATTTGTTAGCTCAAGGATATATGCCAGCTCAAGATTTTCATGTCCTTAAAAATCCTAACAAAGAGGACTGTCCTTGGTATTTTAAGGAGGACTTAAGTGGTAATATAAGAACACCTGAGTATGGATTTACGGAAAGTGATATTAAAAGATGGAATAATGGGTTAGAGTAAAGAAGAGTAAATATACAAAA
>CAZXSM010000030.1:2977-9927 GCA_964643255.1 uncultured Lachnospiraceae bacterium | reverse complement strand
AATTTAGCTAGACAAGTTGATGCATCCACGCCTATTTTACCTGGTGAGCAAAAAAATGCTGCAAGTGTCACAATCCAATTTAGAATGAATCAATAAAAATAGCAAAATCACCTTGCTAGATGCAAATAATCAATATATACTGACTTTATATACAAAAGGGATATATGAAAGGGAGTGTTAGCTTTGAGTAAAAGTATTAGGGAACAAATGGAACAATTAGAACATGAATATTTAAGCCCATATGCCTCTTTTAGTGATGAGTCACAAGGAAGGCAAAGGGAGGATGTACCATGTGATTTAAGACCAAGATACCAAAGGGATAGGGATAGAATCCTACACTCAAAGTCATTTAGAAGGTTGAAGCATAAGACACAAGTTTTTTTAGCACCAGAAGGAGACCATTATCGTACTAGATTAACTCACACATTAGAAGTATCCCAAATTGCTAGAACCATAGCCAAGGCTCTAAGGCTAAACGAAGAATTAACTGAAGCAATTGCCCTAGGTCATGATCTTGGGCATACTCCGTTTGGACATGCTGGGGAAAATGCTCTTAATAAAATCTGTAGTGAAGGATTTGACCATGCAGAGCAAAGTCTTAGAATTGTTGAGAAGTTAGAAAATGACGGTAAAGGTCTTAATTTATCTATAGAAGTAAGAGATGGAATTAGAAACCATCAAACACGAAGTAAGCCAAGTACCTTAGAAGGGAAAATAGTACGTATATCAGATAAGATTGCTTACATAAACCACGATATAGATGATGCTCTTCGAGCTCAAATAATAACAGAAGAAGATATTCCTAAGGACTTTACTAAAGTTCTTGGAACTACAGTAAAGACAAGGCTTGACACTATAGTTCACGATGTAGTATCTCATAGCCAAAACCAACCAGACATTATTATGTCTAAGGAAATTGAAGATGCAATTTATGGTATGAGAGAATATATGTTTGAAAATGTATACACTAATCAAAGGGCAAAAGGGGAGGAAAGTAAAGTATCAGGACTACTTGCCTATTTGTTTGAATACTATATGAACAAGCCCGACCTTTTACCTGATGAATATTTTATTATGATAGAAAAAGAAGAATCTACAAAGGAAAGAGCCGTTTGCGATTACATAGCAGGCATGACAGATAGGTATGCAAGGAGTCTATTCTCAGATTTTGCAATTCCTAAATCCTGGGGGATATACTAACAAGAGACACCTTAGAAAGGATATGATTTATATTGTACTATCCAGAAGAAATAGTAGAAGAAGTTAGAGCAAGAAATGATATTGTAGATGTTATAGGTTCATATATAAGCCTTAAGAAAAAAGGTGCAAATTATATGGGGCTTTGTCCTTTTCATAACGAACGCACCCCATCCTTTAGCGTTGGTCAAGACAAACAGTTATATCACTGCTTTGGTTGTGGGGTTGGAGGAAATGTTTATACATTTATAATGGAATATGAAAATTATACATTTGTAGAAGCCTTAAAACATCTTGCAGATAGAGCTGGAATAGATTTACCAGAAGAGGAACAAAGTCCTGAACAAAAAAGAAGAAGGTCACAGAGGGCTAGAATTCTAGACATCAACAAAGAAGCAGCAACCTTTTACTACTACCAACTATATGCTGAAGAAGGTAAGTATGGGCTTGATTATTTGTTGGATAGGGGCCTGAGTGAAGAAACCATTAAAAAGTTTGGCCTTGGTTACTCTGATAAAACTGGTAATAGTTTATATAAATATTTTAAAAATAAAGGATATGAAGATGGCATACTAAAGGAAGCTGGTTTGTTTTCCTTTAAAGATAGAGAGGTCTATGATAGGTTTTGGAATAGGGTTATGTTTCCAATAATGGATGTTAACAACCGAGTTATTGGATTTGGTGGAAGAGTAATGGGCCAGGGAGAGCCTAAGTACTTAAACTCTCCAGAAACCAAGGTTTTTGATAAGAGTAGAAACTTATATGGTTTGAATTTTGCCAGAAGATCACGTGAGTCCAATATAATTATTTGTGAAGGATATACAGATGTGATGGCTCTTCATCAAGCAGGTTTTACAAACGCTGTGGCATCCCTTGGTACGGCATTTACAAGCCAGCAAGCAAGTTTGTTAAAAAGATATACATCAGAAATCTTGCTTTGTTATGACAGTGACGGAGCCGGTATCAAAGCATCACTTAGGGCTATAGAAATATTAAGAGAAACTGGCTTAAACACTAAAGTTATAGACCTTACCCCCTATAAAGATCCTGATGACTGTATCAAAGAAGAGGGAATAGAGGGATTTGAAAAACGAATAGAAAGGGCACAAAACGCCTTTATATTTGAAATAAAACAGCTGGAGAAGAATTACGATTTAAATGATCCAGCAAGTAAAACAGAATTTTTTAATGAAGTGGCAAAGAAATTACTGATTTTTACAGAATCTATCGAAAGAAACTCTTACACAGAGTCTATTGCAAGAAACTATTCAATAAGTTTTAGTGACTTGAGAAAATTAGTAAATGCATATGGTTCAAAGTTGGTAGTTGGTAATAATACAAGGAAATCTAGGACAAGTAGAGACAAAACTAAGAAAAAAACTGAAGATAATGGTCTTGTTAAGTCTCAAAAAACCTTAATAACCTGGCTTATAGATAGGCCAATACTTTTTAAGTCATTAGAAGGAGTTCTAGAAGCAGAGGAATTCTCAGGAGATTTATATGTAAATGTTATAAAACATTTACAAGACCAATATAAAAATGATAAAAAGTTAAATCCAGCAAAAATTGTTAATTACTTTGAAACAAAAGAGGAACAAAGAGAAGTTGCATCATTATTTACAAGTCAAATACAAGGAGAAATGACAAAACTAGAAATGCAGAAGGCATTTAAAGATATGGTAGTTAAAATTAAAACTCATAGTTTGGAAAAACAAATAAACCAAGCAGCAATAGAAAATGATCCAGTAAAGCTTCAAGAGTTAATTAAAAAATTAGCAGGTATTAAGAATCTGCATATTTCTTTTTATGATGGTTAATACTAGAACAGACTAGAAGTGAAGTGGAAATTCATATAAAATATGATTTATAAATAAAACTTAAATATAAAATCAAATGAATAGAAAACTTTTTTATAGAGAAAATGGAATTCCTATTTTCCCATAGGAGGGCAAGTCATGGCCGCTGAAAAAAATATATTTAAGCAAAGGTTAAAGAAACTTATATCTTTCGCACAAAAACAAGACAACCTAATAGAATATAAAGAGATAAATGAATTTTTTAAAAACTTTGAACTTGATGAGGATAAGGTCAATACTATTTATGATGTTCTAGATAGATTTGGAATCGAATACACAAAAGGGACTTTGGATGATGAAAATGAAGAGGATCCAGAAGACTTGGATGATGAATTTGATGAGGACATGGATGAAATCGACCTGGATTTAGAGGATGATGAAATAGGTCTTGATGATGAAATTGAAGATATTGATTATTCAATTCCAGATGGCATTAGCTTAGAGGATCCAGTACGCATTTATCTAAAGGAAATAGGAAAAGTTCCTTTGCTTACAGGGGAAGAAGAAGTAGTATTAGCTACAAGAATGGAGGCTGGAGACGAAGAAGCAAGAAAACGTCTTTCAGAAGCCAACCTTCGATTGGTTGTAAGTATTGCTAAAAGATATGTAGGAAGAGGCTTAAGTTTCTTGGATTTAATTCAAGAAGGTAATTTAGGTCTAATTAAAGCAGTGGAAAAATTCGACTATAGAAAAGGTTTTAAATTCAGCACATATGCAACTTGGTGGATTCGTCAGTCCATCACAAGAGCCATAGCAGACCAGTCTAGAACTATAAGGATTCCTGTTCATATGGTGGAAACTATTAATAAGGTAGTCCGAACTCAAAGACAACTAGTTCAAAAACTAGGTAGAGAACCTACACCTGAAGAAATAGGTAAGGAAATCGATATGTCTGCGGAAAGAGTTCGAGAAATTCAAAAAATCTCCCAAGACCCAGTTTCTCTAGAAACTCCAGTAGGCGAAGAGGATGATAGCCAATTAGGTGATTTTGTTCAAGATGATAATATCCAAGAACCTGAAGATACGGTTTCCTTTGTACTGCTTAGAGAACAGCTGTATGAGGTTATGGAAGGCCTTACAGAAAGAGAACAAAGGGTTTTAGTTTTAAGATTTGGTTTAGAAGATGGGAAGACCAGAACTCTTGAAGAAGTAGGGAGAGAATTTGATGTAACAAGAGAAAGAATTAGACAGATAGAAGCAAAGGCATTAAGAAAACTAAGACATCCAAGTAGGAGTAAGATGCTGAAAGATTACTTGGAGTAATAAAAATATAATAAAGAACAGGGTAAAATATGGAACTTTCATACAGATTAAAAACAGTAGCAAGTATGGTAAGCCCCTCTAGGGCAGCAGCCGATGTAGGTTGTGACCATGCATACATTTCAATTTACTTAGTTAATCATAATATATCCCAAAAGGTTATAGCAATGGATGTAAATGAGGGGCCCCTAAACATTGCCAAAAACAATATTCTAGCAAAGGGCCTTGAAAATAAAATCGAAACAAGATTATCCGATGGTTTAGAAAAGCTATCACCAGGTGAGGTAGACACAATAATTATTGCAGGCATGGGCGGCAACCTTACCTGCAATATTTTGACACAAGGCAATGATAAGTTACATAAGGTAAATGAATTAATACTTCAACCTCAATCACAAGTAAACAAGGTACGAAAACTCATTGGTAAGCTTGGGTTTACTATCGAGGCAGAGAAGGCCTTGTTTGATGAGGGGAAGTATTATGTTGTAATTAGGGCTGTAAGGGCTGAGGGTCTAGAAGATACATTTTCAGATAAAAAGTTTAAAAATCTAAGAAATATTTCTTTAGAAGAGATCAAAGAGACTCATTATCTATATGGGAGATATTTACTAGAAAATAAAGACCCAATATTACATGAATATCTTTTGAATAAAAAACAAGTTACAATTAATATTATGGAAAAATTAAAAACAACAGGCACAGACAATGCTAGAAAAAGGTTAAAAGAAATTTATAAACAAATTAAATATATTAATATAGCCTTGGAATATTATTAAGGAAGTACTGATACAGAATTCATATATTATTATTAAAGCATATTAATATAAGATGTAAATAATTTAATCTTTACATAGCGTATAACTATAGGAGGACAAGATGGAAGATTTGATAAAAGTAATGATAAATGGCCAGGTTAAGGAATATCCCAAGGGCACAACATTCGCTCGAATTAGCCAAGACTTTAAGGATGAGTATGAAAATGACATTATACTAGCTTTAGCTGATAACAAGCTTAGGGAACTTAATAAAGGTCTTGAAAGGGATTGTGAACTTGAATTTGTAACTACAACAGATAAGGATGGACGAAAAACCTATAATAGAGGTTTAATTATAGTAATGTTAAAAGCCATCTATAATGTTCTTGGTAAAGAAATTGCCCGACATGTTTCTGTAGATTATTCAGTATCTAATGGCCTCTACTGTACCTTATATACAAAAGATAATTTAACAGAAGAAGATGTTGCAAATGTTAAGGCAGAGATGGATGATATCATCGCAAGAGATGTTGAAATAGAAAAGAAAACAATAGGAACAAATGAGGCAATAGAGTTATTTAATGAGTACGGCATGTATGACAAGGAAAGATTGTTTAGATATCGCCGAGTTTCTAGAACTAATATTTATAACTTAGAAGGGTTTGAAGACTATTACTACGGATATATGCCAGCAAGCACCGGCATATTAAAGTACTATGATTTGCAATTATACGAAAACGGAATTATGCTTGTACATCCATCAAAGAGTGATCCAAAAGCTGAAAATGGCTTTAAAGCTCAACCAAAACTTTTTCAGACTTTACAAGATTCCAACAGGTGGACTCGTGAAGTTGGAATTGATACAGTTGGCCACCTTAACGATGTAATAGTAAAAGGTGATATAAATGAATTTATATTAATCCAAGAAGCATTGCAGGAGGCTAAAATTAGTGAAATAGCCAAGCAGATTAAAGATAAAGAAAATGTTAAATTTGTTATGATAGCAGGACCATCATCTTCAGGAAAGACTACCTTTTCTCATCGTTTATCAGTACAGCTTAGGACACATGGATTAACACCCCATCCAATTGCAGTAGATAATTACTATAAAGAAAGAACTCCTGAGAACCAGGAATCTATGCTAGATGAATATGGTAATCCAGATTATGAATCTCTTAATGCAATAAATGTTGAACTTTTTAACGATCATATGACAAAATTGTTAAGTGGTGAAACTATCGACTTGCCAGTTTATAACTTTGTTACAGGACGTAGAGAATATAAGGGTAACTTCACTAAGTTAGGAGAAAATGATATTCTAGTTATTGAAGGTATTCATGGCTTAAATGATGAATTATCTTATAGTTTGCCAAATGAACTAAAATTTAAAATATATATTAGTGCCCTCTCCACACTTAATGTAGACGAGCATAATAGGATTTCAACTACAGATGGAAGGCTTCTTAGAAGGATAGTTAGAGACTCAAGAACTAGGGGAGCTACAGCCCAAGATACTATCGGTATGTGGCCATCGGTTAGAAGAGGAGAAGACAGAAACATATTCCCATTCCAAGAGGAAGCGGATGTTATGTTTAACTCAGCTTTAATATATGAACTAGCCATATTAAAACCATTGGCAGAGCCTTTGTTGTTCGATGTTGATAGAGACTCAAAAGCATTTATAGAAGCAAAGCGTTTGTTGAAATTCTTGGATTATTTCTTAAGTATAGGTACTGAATATGTACCGACTAATTCTATATTAAAGGAGTTTGTAGGTGGAAGTGCCTTTAAAAATGCATAATATTAAACTAATTAAGTTTTAATTATTAATTATAGGATTTTAAGACCAGGCACCATAAAGAATGGTGCCTGAAATAATTTT
>CAZXSM010000030.1:1556-2877 GCA_964643255.1 uncultured Lachnospiraceae bacterium | reverse complement strand
AGAAGGCTAATCTGTTAAAGGGATATTTTGTTTATCCTTACCATATTTGAGACATAATTGTCATATTACGTTAGTGTTTTACATAGAATGAATATATAAAAGACATATTACGAGTAATAAGTGGTGCAACAAGTCGGAGCATCTATTAATAAATGAAAATAATGAATAGATTCATTTGAAAAAATACCATTATATGGTAATATGTATATGATTGAGAGGAGTTGGATAATGAACAAGGTGGAAGAAAATAATTTAATAAATGGAAACAATCCAGACAGTAATGACTGTCGTATAAAAAATTATTATATTAATCATTATAACGACTTTATTAGCGAATTATGTCATGAAATGAACAATCATTTGACCTTAATGAATTCAACTGCTCAACTTTTAGAGCTTAAATACCCTAAGATAAATAATATTAAACATTGGGAATCTTTAATTAATCATATTAATGCTTTTATCGAATATCAGAGTAATTACAAAGAGTTTAGAAAACATCTTGATATAGAAATAAGTAAAGATAACTTGCTAGAGACAATAGAGAATTTTGTCGACACGATAAAACCTATAGTTAGGAAAAACAATACATATTTAATCTTAGATATTGACGAAGAATTAAAAATATATTATAAAAAATATTATTTTGATAAAACGAGAATCACACAAGCGTTAAGAAAGATAATTGATTATATTGTGTTCGAGACAGTAAATGGAGGAAATATAGAAATTAGCTGTATGGCAGATGAGACTAACCTTATTATTGAAGTAAAAGGTGATTCAATGCCTGTGGATAAAGAACTTAGTGATAAAACCTTGTTTCGTAATGTAAATAATAAGACACCAAAGACTATCAGAGACTTAGAAATAGCAAGAAGCATTATCTTGTTACATATGGGAAATATTGATGTAAATACTGTGGATGAAGAGATAAGTTTTATAATTAAATTACCTAAAGATTCTAAATGTTAATTAATATGTCAACTTAGAACAAATCATATTATGCTAGAACATGTATATAGGGGGAAAACAAGTGACTACAGTAGTGACCGATATTAAAGAATCGGATTTATTTCATGCATTTATTGAAGATCTACCTGAACCTATTCAAATCAATCAAATGATTTTTAATGAAGAGGGCCTTCCAATTGATTGTTTGATTTTATATGTAAACCGTGCTATGGAAAATTATTTGGGATTAAAGAGACAAGAAATACTTGGAAGAAGGATTGGAGATATTATTCCGGGTTATGAACCTAAATGGATTGAAGAATGTGGGGAAGTTTTTAAAACTGGTAAATCATTTGTATCTGAAATGTAT
>CAZXSM010000030.1:0-1456 GCA_964643255.1 uncultured Lachnospiraceae bacterium | reverse complement strand
CTTTCCCATGAACTTAGAAATCCACTTGCATCGATTATGCTTAGTGTAGAATTGTTAGAAAAAATGATTCCCAAAGATCATCCTCAGTTAAGTGTGTTAGATATTGCTAAGCGCCAGGGAACCCAGCTTAGTAAGTTGGTTGATGGACTTTTAGATATTACGCGGATTTCTCAGAATAAGATGGTTTTAAATAAAGAAAGGCTAGAAATAAATAAACTTGTTGAAGATTCAGCACAAGACTTTAAACAACAATTTCTTGATAAAGAGATTGACTTAGAAGTTATCTTATCCAATCCTTTATATATGGAAGGAGATTCTTGTCGTATAAATCAAGTTATTAGTAACTTATTGCATAATGCCCTTAAGTTTAGCTCTAAAGGGGACACTGTAAGAGTCATAGTATCTCAGGATACTTACAATAATGAAGTAGTAATAATTATACAAGACACAGGACGTGGTATTAGGTCTAAGGACTTAGATAAGCTATTTTCACCATTTGCCCAGGTTGATAAAACCTTAGACTCAAGCAATGGAGGACTTGGTTTAGGTCTACCCTTAGTTAAAAGTTTGGTTGAGCTTCATGGTGGAAAGGTTACTGTAGACAGTGAGGGCCTAGGGAAAGGTTCCAAGTTCACAGTAAGTTTACCTCTAATAGAAACTAGCATTGAAATAAAAGAAGACTCTTATGAAGAGCCGACAATTAGTAAGCCACAAAAAGTGCTTATTATAGATGATAATAAAGATTTGAATAATATTTTAGTAGAACTTATTAACCAGCTTGGTCATCAAGCTATATCTGCATATAGTGGAAAAGATGGTTTAGCCAAGGCAATAGAAATAAAACCAGATGCAATTATATCAGACATAGGACTTCCAGATATAAGCGGCCATGACTTAGCTAAGGAAATCACCAAAATGCCTGAGCTAAAACACACTAATTTAATTGCCTTATCTGGATATGCCCAAGCTAGTGATATAGATCGATCTATAGAAGCGGGATTTGATCAGCATATTGGGAAACCTGTAGATATAAATACATTGATAAAGACATTGGAAGAATAGTTTAAAGCTGTGGGAATTTAATTAAAGGGACCTTTCATTTATTAATAAAAAGGTCCCTTTGACAGTTTCAGCAAATAAATACAAATATTCATATTTACACCAGTCCAAGATTTATCTCCTTCAGTTATAATTAAACTATAATTATGATTAGGGTATCAAAAGTAAAAAACCACACCCAATAACGCCTGTACTTCTCGCATTATAGCCTGATTTATTATAAAATAGAACTATCATAAATCAAAGGAGCGGTACATAATTATGGCATTTGTATTAAACGAATCTCAACAACTCACATTAGATGATAACTTTTTAAAATTAGATGAACGAACCAAAAAGTTCGTTACTAAATCATGGGCAAAAGGTTTTGCTGAAGTCATTTTCCCAGCTATAAATG
>CAZXSM010000029.1:0-24307 GCA_964643255.1 uncultured Lachnospiraceae bacterium | reverse complement strand
CTTCACATAAAATCAAATAATTAAGTTATAATTAAGTTACTTAACTTATTTTATTCATATGCTATAATTAAAAAAAGGAGGAGATTTTATGGACGTAGCAGCGTTATCAATGGGATTAAGTCAAATTAAAGTGGCCCAGCAAGCTAATATATCATTATTAAAGATGGCGATGAACACATCTGAAAATCAAGCTATAGACTTAATACAAATGTTAGAATTAAGTACAAAAGAAATGGAGCAATCAGTAAATCCTCACTTAGGGAAAAATATAGATATTAGCTTATAGGGAGACCATATGGACTATATACAGATTATTGTAATAATAGTATTAATAATTGTTGTTTCACAAATTGTATCAAATATTAATGCAAATAAAAGGCTTAAGGCCAGGTTAATTAATTCTTTTGGTAAGATACCGGATGAAAGAAGACATGATTTCAATAGTATTGAGACTTATTATGCTCATAAAAAGGCTTATGGTGAAGATTCTGATACAGTAGATAATATTACCTGGAATGATCTAGATATGAATTTGATATTTAAGCGAATTAATTCATGCCATACATCTGTAGGTGAAGAATATCTATATGACACATTACGTAATATTCAAGCTGATGATAGTATTTTACTTAAAAGAGAAAAACTCATTTCATATTTAGAAGCCCATCCTGGAGAGCGACTAAGGTTACAAATGAGTTTAAGTAAGGCAGGAAGATATAATTATAATGGTATAGTTCCTTTAATCTTTGATTCTGAATCAAAAGCCTTAAAGTATAGTTTTTTATATAAAATTTTATCGCTACTTCCTATAATTGGTATTATCGCTTTGTTTAGAGACATACAAGTAGGAACATCAATGTTAATATTTTCTATAATAATAAATGTATTTACTTATTATAAAACAAAGGGTGACATCAGTGTAGAGCTGTCTGCTATAAAATATTTTTCATCTTTACTTGCTTGCTTAAATGATATTTTTAAAAAGAAAAGTTATGATTCTATTCCATTTTTTGATGAATTAGAAGAAAATTATAATGTGTTTAAGAAATTAAGAACAAAGCTTTCAGGTCTCATATATAAGGATAATTCTGATATGGGAATTATAGCAGAATATATTAATATTGTATTTCTAGTAGACATAAGAAATTATAATAAGATTGTAAAAACAATTATAGGCAATACTGAAGAATTTCACGCCTTATATAAGAGTTTGGGTGAAATTGACATGGCAACTTGTGTTTTATCATTTAGAAAAAGTTTGCCTATATCATGTTCTCCTGGTTTTAATCATGAAAACTCTATAGATTATAAAGAAATGTATCATCCTCTTCTTACAAACCCAGTCCCAAATAGTGGGGTTATAAGTAACGATAGCATAGTTACAGGTTCTAATGCTTCAGGTAAGTCTACATTTATTAAAGGATTGGCTGTAAACGGTATTTTGGCTCAAACAATACATACCTGCGCGGCAGCAGAATTTAAAATTAGACCCTCAGTAATAATCACCTCTATGGCTATAAGGGATAATATTTCTGAAGGTGATAGTTACTTTATTAAAGAAATAGAATCATTAAAGAGAATACTTGATAAAGTAGAAGAAACTACATGTATGTGTTTTATTGATGAAATTCTAAGAGGAACGAATACAATTGAGCGGATTGCAGCCTCCTCAGCAGTCCTTAAATATCTTCATGATAAAGATTGTATTTGCATAACTGCCTCTCATGATATTGAATTGACACAAATATTAGATAAAAAATATAATAATTATCATTTTCGGGAGGAAATTACCGATGATGGGATAACCTTTGATTATGAACTAAAAGATGGGCCATCTAAGACTAGAAATGCCATAAAGCTACTTGAGTATATGGAGTTTGATGACGCTCTAGTCGAAGAGGCACAAATCTTGGCCAATGATTTTTCTATTAATAAGGCATGGCCAGTTATATCTTAACTTCCACCACCCTATAACTTAAGGGTGGTAATTCATAGGTTATAATTCCATTTACTAACTCAAGATCTTCCTTAGTTTCTATATCAGTAGCAGAGATGGGCTTAAATCTTGCCACATCTAAACGGGTGAATTCATAACAATCGAAATTCATATTTACTGAGACAAGCATAAGTTTTTCTTGGTCATACCTTGCAAATGTAAGAGATGAACAATATGAATAGATTATCTCAATTTCACCGTCGATAAAAACAGGATATTCTTGTCTTAGTGAAAGCATTTTCTTATGTATGTCTAAAATTTCAGTATCTTCATGACCCCAAGGATAAGCGCCCCTGTTAAAAGGATCGTCAAAACTTTGCATTCCTATTTCGTCACCATAGTATATACAAGGAACACCAGGTAAGGTCATTTGAAGAAGAGTAGCATTTCTAAGCCGTTTTTTAGCAAGGGCAAGACTGCCTTCATCTAATCTATAATTAGCTTGTTCATCTTCTGATAGGTTCTTGTTTGTTGCATCTCCTAAAATTGTTAATATTCGAATTGAATCATGAGTGGATAGAAAGTTCATCATAGCATAAAGGGCTGGTTTGGGATAATTTTCGCATAATGACATAAGCCTCTTTGCAAAATTATTTGCATCAACATGCCCGCAAGTATAATCTATTATTGCATTTCTAAGAGGATAATTCATTACTGAGTCTAATTCTTCCCCTAGTAAGTACTCCCTGTGTTCACCATAGCTTAACTTGTGAGAAGCATCCTCCCATACCTCACCAATTAAAATTGCATCAGGGTTTGTGGCTTTTACTTCTTTTCTCATAATTTTAAGAAATTTTCCTGGAAGTTCATCTACCACATCAAGTCTCCAACCTGATGCACCAAATTCAATCCACTTTTTGATTATAGCATTTGCCGATGTAAGTATATAATCAATAAAGGATTCTTCCATTTCATTAACATTAGGTAAAGTATGAAATCCCCACCAGCTTTCATATATTTCGGGATATTCTATAAAATTATACCAATTGTAATAAGGTGAATTTTTTGACTGGTAAGCTCCAAGAGTAGGATATTTTTTATATTTATTAAAATATTTACTATCACTACCAGTGTGATTGAAAACACCATCTAAAATTATACGTATTCCATGCCTTTTAGCTTCATCGCATAATTTTATAAAGAGTTCATTATCTCCAAACATTGGGTCAATATTTTCATAGTCTCCAGTATCATATTTATGGTTTGAATAGGCTTCAAATACTGGATTAAGATATATAACTGAAATTCCTAAATCAGATAAATAAGGAAGTTTTTTAATAATTCCATCTAGGTTACCGCCATAAAAGTCATTAGCCAGATATTCTCCCCCGAATTGTTCAGCCTTATAATAAGGGATATCTGTCCAGTTTCTTTGAATATAATCATGTCGACCTGCTTTATCTGCTTCCTTAAAGCTATCCATATCACCTTTTGCAAATCTGTCAGGAAAGATTTGATATGCGATTCCATTTTTGAACCAATCAGGGGTTTTGTAGTCAGCCCTGTATACTGTGATTTGGAAGCTAGGGGGTACTCTCTTATGAATCTGGCCTAGACCTCCGAGATGTTCTAAGTTATTGCCATAATAAATCGTATGTTCATATGTTTGTACTAAGAAGTAATACCATAAGAGACCTGTTTCTTCTGGCATTTTTATTTTGCATTCATATAAACTCCCTGTACCAATGGACTTAATAAAGTACATTGGTACAGTTACAGGATCTTCATCTTTGAAAATATAAATCAGGTTGATTGATTTTGGTATTCCATCAGTCTTTACAAAAAGTCTAAGGACAACCTCAGTTGAACATGGAACAGCTCCAAAAGGGCTTCGGTATAAATCGTTTCTTGAATTGTGTTCTATTATCATTATGGTTTCTCCTAATGCTAAATGTTATCATTGTGTCTTCCCTTAATGTTATGGTTTATTCATCAAGTAAGCTAGAATATAGGTCGGCATATTTACTTGCAGAAGATTTCCAAGAGAAATCTTGGGCCATAGCCTGTTTTGCAATATTGTTCCATTCAACTTTATCCTTATAAATATTCCTTGCACGCATAATTGCATCCCATAATTCATCGGCGTTATAATTTATAAAAGTAAATCCTGTACCTTCACCTGTATATTTATTGTAAGGTTTTACGGTGTCTTTTAATCCACCAGTTTCTCTTACTATAGGTACAGTTCCATATCTCATGCTTATCATTTGACTTAAACCACAAGGTTCAAACAATGAAGGCATTAAGAAAGCATCAGATGCAGCGTATATTTTGTGGGCCAGTTCATTGGAGAATGTAATGTTAGCTGAGATTTTGTCCTGGTGATCGTTCGCGTAATGTTGAAACATTTTCTCATATTTATGTTCACCAGTACCTAGTACTACTAGTTGTATATCAGAGTCTGCAAATTGATCCATAATATATGTAACTAAATCTAGGCCTTTTTGATCTGTAAGTCTAGAGATAAGACCAATCATAAATGCTGATTTATCTACCTTTAAAGAAAGTTGTTCCTGAAGAGAAACTTTGTTTTCTTCCTTTTTACTTGGAAAGTCTTTACTATTATATTTGGCATATATCATTTCATCAGTGGAAGGATTATAAAGTTCATAATCAATGCCGTTTATTATTCCAGATAAGGAATTATCCCGAGCTCTTAATAGGCCGTCAAGGGATTCGCCATAATAAGGTGTTTGGATTTCATCTCTGTATGTTTCGCTTACTGTTGTAATATGGTCAGCGTAAACAATGCCGCCTTTCAATAAATTCGAATCATTATTAAATTCAAGTTTATCAGGAGTAAATACATATTCAGGTAAGCCAGTAGCATCTTGAGTTTCATTTAGTCCCCATATACCTTGGAATTTTAGATTGTGTATTGTCATAATTGTTTTGATATCATGGTAAAGTTCGTCTTTTTGGAATAATACTTTTAAAAATACAGGAATTAAACCAGTCTGCCAATCATTACAGTGTATAATGTCTGGTTTGAAATCAAGATGAGGCAGTATTGATAGTACAGCCTTAGAAAAGAAAGAAAATTTTTCAATATCATGATGAATATAACTATAGAGTTCTTGTCCACCAAAGTAAAATTCGTCATCAATAAAGTAGAATATAACTCCATTAAGGTCAAGTTCGAATAAGCCACAATACTTGTTCCGCCATCCTAAGGAAACATTAATGTGTGTAATAAAATTCATCTGGTCAGTATATTCCTTGGGTATAGAACCGTATTTTGGCATTATTACTCTAACATCATACTTCTTTTTATCAAATGCATATGGAAGTGACCCTACTACATCTGCTAATCCCCCTGTCTTTGCAAAAGGTACTGCTTCGGATGATGCCATTAAAATGCGTTTCATACAGATTCCTCCTTAATAAATAAATATATATTTACAGATTTAAATTAATAGAAGAAATTGTAACTAAACTTGAACAATTTCTTGAATTATATGATTATCTTATATATACTTAACATAAGTATATATAAGATAATCTAATTTATATACTTTCAAGACTATAATAACATATTTTCATGTAAGACGTAAATAGTATTATCTAATGATATAAATAAAGATATTTACTAATAATAAAAGCATTTCATTTCCAAAGGTACATTTTAACAAGTACAAATCAAATATAAAATATAACATAAAATTCATAATGCATAAACATAAGATAGCTATAACTAAATTTACTTTTTAACTTACAAAATATTACTGAAAAGATAAATAAGGGGGACTATATTATGGGAGACAAGGGTGAATTAACCTTAGAATTATCGGAATTTCAAAGTTATTTGTTTCACGAGGGGACAAACTACCACTCTTACAAGATGCTAGGATCTAAATATATTGATGCTACTAATGATCATGATAGAGGTTTTTTGTTTAGAGTTTGGGCTCCATCTGCAGCTAAGGTAAGCTTAGTAGGTGATTTTAACGGATGGCAAATAGATGCAAGTCCTATGGAAAGGCTAGAGAATTCAGGGGGAATATGGTCCTTGTTTATTCCGGGCATGGAGACAGGTGAATTATATAAGTATGCCATAACCTCTAACTCAGGAGAGGTGGTATTAAAGACAGATCCTTATGGCTATTATTTTGAACTAAGACCCAATAATGCATCTATTACATATAGACTAGATACATATGAATGGAAGAACAAGCTAAATAGGAAGATTGAAAAAGTGCCAATATATGAATCTCCTATGTTAATTTATGAAGTTCATCTTGGTTCGTGGAAACAACATAATGATGGGTCATATTTAACTTATAGAGAATTAGTAGAAGAACTAATACCTTATGTTTTGGATATGGGATATACCCATATAGAACTTATGCCCTTTTCAGAATATCCTTATGATCCTTCTTGGGGCTATCAGGTTACGGGTTATTTTGGCGCAACTAGCCGTTATGGAAAACCAGAAGATTTAATGTATTTTATAGATTCTTGCCACAGCGCAGGTTTAAAAGTAATTATGGACTGGGTTCCGGCACATTTTCCAAAGGATGCTCATGGACTGGCCAGATTTGATGGGACGTGTTTATATGAATACGAAGATCCAAGATTAGGGGAACATGCCCATTGGGGAACCTTAGTATTTGATTATGGAAAGCCTGAAGTTATATCATTTTTAATATCTAGTGCAATGTTTTGGTTAGAGGAATATCATATAGATGGGCTTAGAGTAGATGCTGTATCCTCTATGCTTTATTTAGATTATGGTAGAAATGATGGTGAATGGGAAGCCAACAAATACGGTACAAATGAAAACTTAGAAGCCATAAGGTTTATACAAAATCTTAATAAGGCTGTTTTTGCTGAATTCCCTAATGCACTTATGATTGCTGAAGAATCAACAACTTTTCCTAATGTAACTGGAGCAGTACATGAAGGAGGATTAGGCTTTAATTATAAATGGAATATGGGATGGATGCATGATTATTTAAGATATTTTGAGACTGACCCCTTATTTAGAAAAGAAAATCACCATCTAATAACATTTATGATTATGTATACATATTCTGAAAACTTTATCTTGCCACTTTCCCATGATGAAGTAGTACATGGAAAAAAGTCTTTATTAGATAAAATGTACGGAAATTATGAAGAGAAGTTCTCTACACTTAAAGCCTTTTATGGGATAATGACTGCTCTACCAGGGAAAAAACTTATGTTTATGGGTGGGGAATTTGGACAATTTATAGAGTGGAACTTTGCAAATGGTCTAGATTGGAACTTGTTAGAATATGATAAACATAGTAAATTACAAACTTACGTAAGAGAATTAAATCAAATTTATAAGAACAACAGCTGTTTATATCAACTAGATAGTCAAAGAGAAGGTTTTGAGTGGATTGAACCTGATGATAAAGAAAATAGCGTTGTAGCATTTATGCGCAAAGGTAGACAAAAAGATGAATGGATTATTATTATTTCAAACTTTACACCAATAAAAAGGCAACAATATCCTATAAAAGTACCTACAAAAGGTAAGTATTATGAAGTAATTAATAGTAATTGGGACAAGTATGGGGGTGACGCACAGAAGCTTCGTGTTTATACATCTACAGATGGTGAATTTAAAGGAAACAAGGAACAAGTTATATATCTGAACCTAGACCCTTTATCAACTGTATACTTAAGAAAAAGATAAAAGATCTATAGCAAAAACACCAAAATTTAAGGTTTATAGGAGTAAAAAGATTGTAAGGAGGATATGAAATGGCGAGAACAGAATGTGTTGCAATGATACTTGCAGGAGGACAAGGAAGTCGTTTGGGGGTATTAACAGACGAAGTGGCAAAACCTGCAGTTCCCTTTGGAGGCAAATACAGAATAATTGATTTCCCTTTAACAAACTGTACCCATTCAGGAATTTCAACAGTAGGAGTTTTAACCCAATATCAGCCATTAGATTTAAATACCTATCTTGGTACAGGTGGACCCTGGGACTTAGATAGGAATAATGGTGGGGTTTATGTACTACCGCCTTATATTAGTATGTCTGAGAACAAATGGTATAAAGGTACAGCTAATGCTATATATCATAATATACCATTTATTGAAAAGTTTAATCCAAAGTATGTATTGATTTTATCAGGTGATCATATATATAAGATGGATTATAGAAAGATGATAAAATATCATGAGGAAAAGGGAGCGACAGCTACGATAGCAGTAATGCCAGTACCATGGGAAGAAACAAGTCGTTTTGGAATTATGAATACAGATGATGATGGTAGGGTAGAAGAATTTCAAGAAAAACCTGCTAATGCAATAAGCAATCAGGCATCTATGGGAATTTACGTGTTTAATTGGGAAACTTTAAGAGAATATTTATTAAGTGATGAAAAGGATGAAAACTCATCTAACGACTTTGGTAAAAATATTATTCCTAACATGCTAGATAATAATGAACCTATGTATGCATATATGTTCCAGGGTTACTGGAAAGACGTGGGAACAATATATAGCTTATGGGAAGCCAATATGGACTTAATTGCAGATCCACCTGTATTTAATCTTCATGACAATGATTGGAGAATATATTCAAGGAATCCTATTAAGCCACCACATTACATATCAAACGATGCAGCAGTAACGAATTGTCTAATTACAGAAGGATGTAATATATATGGTGATGTTAATCATAGTGTAGTATCCGATGGGGTTACCATTGAAAGAGGGGCAAAGATAAGGGATAGTGTTATTCTTCCTAATACATATATTTCAGAAGATGCAGTATTAGAAAAAGTAATTGTAGGTGAAGGGGCATTTATTGGTAAAGGTGTTGAGATAGGGGTTGAAGAATCAGATGATAACTCTTATAAGTCTAATTTGTGCTCTGATGACATAGTTTTAATAAATGGAAATATAAGAATAGATGATGGAGGAAAAATATATAAAAATTCAATGGTTAGAACATATAATCCAACAGGAGGTATAGAGAGATGACTAATACATTAGGTCTTATTTTATCAGAAAGTAACTTGTATCTTAATAGTCTTATAGAAAAACGATCTATCTCAGCACTACCAATTTCAGGAAGATATAGATTGATTGACTTTACTCTCTCTAACTTGGTTAATTCAGGAGTTACAAATGTAGGAATTATATTAAAATATAAATATTCATCACTAATGGATCACTTAGGCTCTGGTAGGGAATGGGACTTAAGTAGAAAGAGTGGTGGTTTATACATACTCCCACCTTATGCCATGGGTAATCCCAAAAGTTTTACCGAAGGTAATATTGATATGGTAGGGTCAGCGGAAAGTTACCTTAGAAGGAGTAAAGAAGATTATGTTGTATTATCGGAAGGTAATATTGTTTCTAATATGAATTTAGACAAGTTAAAGGATTTTCATATTGAAAATAATGCAGATGTTACTTTGGTTTATTACGAAGATACACAATTGGATAATAGAACTTTGTCTAACAATACTATTTTAGAGATAGATGAAAGAAACAAAGTTACAGGTATTGAAGTGAAACCCCTAAGACCAAAATCTAAAAATATCTTCATGAGTATAGCATTTATAGGAAAAGATTTTCTTAAGTATTCAATTGATGAAGCTGTTTCGAGAGGCGACCATGATATAGTTAGAGATATATTAATTAGAAACCTATCTAATCTCAATATTTTTGCATATAAGTTTGACGGTTATGTAGGATGTGTAAATAGTATTCGTTCATATTATGATGTTAGTATGGATATGTTGGATGAAGGTATACGTAATGAAATTTTTAATCCTAAAAGACCAGTATATACAAAGATTAAAAACCAAGTGCCATCTAGATATGGTAACAATGCTTCAGTCTATAATAGTTTAGTAGCTGATGGATGTAATATTGATGGGGAAGTGAAGGATAGCATTATATTTAGAGGTGTTAAAATAGCTAAGGGAGCAAAGGTATCAAATAGTATTATTATGCAAGACTCAGTAATTGATGAAGGTTGTGAGTTGAAGCATGTAATCTTGGATAAAGGTGTAAGAGTTCATGATTCAGCAAGACTTATTGGTCAGCTAACCCATCCAGTGATTATCGGTAAGGGAGAAGTAATATAAACTAAAGGTTTAATATAGTGTGTAGTCAGGCAAGATAAGATTAGATAAAAGGTAATCTTATCTTGCCTCTATACATTATATTAAAATTTAGAGAAGTCTTTAATAGATTCTTCTAGGACTTGTAGCATTTCATCTACTTCGCCTTTGTTTACGTTTAGGGGTGGGAGTATTCTAATTGTGTTGCTAGCTGCAGGAACTAAGAGGAGCCCCTTGTTGAAGCAGGTGGTTTGGAAGTCCTTGACAGAGCCAGAGATTTCCATGCCGATTAGAAGGCCCATGCCACGAATATCTTTTATTATTGGGTATTTAGTTTTAAAGGTATTTAGTTTATTAGTAATGTAGGAGCCTGCTTTATTAACATTATCTAAAAGTTTTTCATTTATTATTTCATCTATTACGGTGGATGCAACCCTACAAGCTAAGGGGTTGCCACCGAAGGTATTGCCGTGGTCACCGGATTGGAAGGCTGAAGCGGCTTTTTTTGTGGCTAAACAAGCTCCAATCGGGAAACCTCCACCTAGTCCTTTGGCTAAAGTGATAACATCAGGGATAACGCCAAAACTTTGATAAGCAAATAAGCTTCCAAGCCTGCCAATACCAGTTTGCACTTCATCAAAAATCAAAAGGGCATCGTATTTGTTGCATAGCTTACGGGCTTGTTTTAAGAAATTGTTGTCAATTATGTTTATGCCACCTTCTCCTTGAATTACTTCAAGAAATATAGCACAGGTTTTATCGCTGAAGGCATTATTAAGGCTTTCTAGGTCGTTGAAGTTGATAGGTATAGTATCTGGAACTAAGGGGCTAAAGACTTCTTGGTATTTTTTTTGTCCCGTAAGTGATAAAGCCCCCATAGTTCTTCCATGAAAAGAATTATTTGCATAGATAATTTCTGTTTTTTCTTTATTCCCATAAATTTTACCGTATTTTCTAGCTAGTTTAAGAGCGACTTCATTAGCTTCTGTTCCACTGTTACAAAAAAAGGTTTGTTCAAGATCACTATAGTTAGCTAATTTGCCAGCTAATTCTATCATAGGTTCAGTCCAATAATTATTAGATACATGCATTAATTTTTGACTTTGATTTGTTATAGATTCAATAATTTTAGGATTGGAATGGCCAAGAGTATTAACTGCTATTCCTGAGACGAAATCCAAATATACCTTACCATTTATATCCTTTACCTTAGACCTATAACCGCTATCTATAGTTAAATCAAATCTGGCGTATGTGTTCATAAGATTTTCTTTTGACATTTTAATTTCCTCCCATTTTTATCATTGTTCCAATTCCTTTATGAGTAAATATTTCTAATAATAAGCTATGAGGTTTTCTGCCATCTATTAAATGGACTCTTTTAGTGCCGGCTTCTAAAGCACTTACACAACACTCTACTTTAGGGAGCATACCACCTACTATGACACCCTTTTCTATATAATCGTCAATTTCATCAATTGCAATAGTTGAAATTAAAGAAATTGGATCATTTATATCTTCGTAAATACCTTCCACATCTGTAAGTAGAATCAATTTTTCCGCCTTTAAGGCACCACTAATTGCTGAAGCCACATAATCAGCATTAATATTGTATGTGTTTCCATATTCGTCCGAACCAATCGGAGAAATTACAGGTACATAATTTTTATCTATTATATCTGATAAAAATTCATTATTTACACTAACTACTTCTCCTACATATCCTAAATCTATTTTTTCACCATCCTTATGCAAGTATTTCTTTTTAGATCTAATTAGATTAGCATCTTTACCACTTAAACCGACTCCTGTAATTCCTTGTCTGCATAAATTTGAAGTAAGCTCTTTATTTATTAGACCAGATAAAACCATCTCTGCCACATTAATTGCTTCTTCTGAAGTTACTCTAAGGCCGTCTATGAATTCACTTTCTATGTTCATTTTCTCTAAAGTCTTAGAAATATATGGACCTCCTCCATGTACAATAGCAATATTAATACCAACTAAGTTTAACAAGGCAACGTCTTCAAAAAATGCTTTTTTAGATTTTTCATTGCTCATAATGCTTCCCCCAAATTTGATTACAAATGTCTTTCCTGCAAATTCTTGTATATAGGGCAAAGCTTCAATTAATATGGCAACCTTTTGTTCATTCATAAAGTACTCTCCTTAATAATGTTTCACTTATTATACACAACAACTAATAATTATGCAAGAATAACTTGATATTCCTATGAAATGTATGTATAATTATAAAAAATATAAAATTATATATTATTTGGAGGTTATAAGAAAGATGATAAAAGTTGGTATAATTGGTGCCACAGGATATGTAGGTCAGCAAATAGTAGGCCTCTTATCTAGACATCCAAATTGTGAAATAGGTTTTCTCTCATCAAATAGCTATGCTGGTCAGGTTTTTTCTGATATTTACGGACAATATAAGAATATTATTGATATAAAATGCATAGATACAGGAGAGGTAAATGAATATGTTTCAAAGGTAGATCTTGTTTTTATTGCCCTACCTCATGGTTTAGCCTTTGAAACAGCTATTATATGTAATGAACTGAATGTTAAGGTCATTGATATAGGGGCTGATTTCAGATTGAAAGACCTTAGCACATATAAAAAATGGTATAAAGTTGAACATGGGGCTAAAAGCTTAAACCAGGTTTCTGTATATGGCTTGCCAGAAGTATATAGAGACCAAATCAAGGGAGCATCACTTATAGGAAATCCAGGATGTTTTCCAACAGCTAGTATATTAGGATTAATGCCACTGGTTAAACAAGATTTTGTGGATTCTTCATCTATAATTATTGACGCAAAGTCAGGGGTTTCTGGAGCAGGCAGAAGCACAAAAATAGATAATTTATATGGAGAAATTAATGAATCCTTTAAAGCGTACTCAGTAGCTAGCCATAGGCATACACCAGAAATTGAACAAGAGTTATCCAAAGTAAGTCATAAAGATATTACTCTTACATTTACACCCCACCTAGTGCCCATGAATAGAGGAATTCTTGCAACTTCTTATATAAATTTATTTGAGGATATATCTGTGGAAGAAATATATGACATATATAGGTCAGAGTATGAAAATGATCCATTTATAAGAGTTATAGATGAACTTCCTCAGACTAAGTGGGTTAGGGATTCTAACTTTTGCGATATTGCAATTAGGGTAGATGAGCGAACCAATAGAGCTATTGTAATATCAGCAATTGATAATATGATGAAAGGAGCAGCAGGTCAAGGCATTCAAAACATGAACTTAATGTTTGGTCTTGATGAGAGGACGGGGTTAGATATGCTACCCATGTTGCCTTAGCTTGCGAGAGGAAGAAAATGAAAATTTTGTCTAATGAATATATAAGTGATGTTTCAGGATTTGAGGTAAGTGGAATAAGTGCAGGATTAAAGAAAAGTGGTAAAAAGGATATGGGGATAATATATTCTAGCGAACCTGCAGTTTGTGCTGCGACTCTTACTACAAACAAATCAAAAGCAGCCCCGATTTATTTAGCAATAGAAAATCTTAAGTCAGATTATATCCAAGCCATAGTTGTAAATAGTGGCAATGCAAATGCATGTACAGGATCTGAAGGTATGGATAATGCCTATATTATAGCATCAGAGACTGCTAAGAACTTAAGTGTAGATAAGAAAAATGTTTTAGTTGCATCTACAGGGATTATAGGAGTACAACTAGACATGGATAAAATAGTAGCAGGAATAAAAAAAGCATGTGAACAAGTCTCCAAGCAAGGTGGACTAGATATGGCACAAGCTATTTTAACAACTGATACATTTGTAAAAACAATAACAGTGGAAATAAAGATAGGGGATAAACCAGTTAAGATTAGTGGTATGGCTAAAGGTTCTGGGATGATACATCCCAATATGGCTACAATGTTAAGTTTTATTGCCACTGATGCAAATATTTCAAAAGACCATTTGAATAAATTGTTCAAAGAAAGTGTAAAAGACTCATACAATATGATTTCTGTAGATGGAGATACAAGCACTAATGATATGGCTGTAATATTAGCTAATGGAAGGGCTGGTAATGTTCCAATCGAGGAAGCAGGTGAATATTCTAAAAAATTTAAGCAGGCACTAGATTATGTTAATGTGGAGCTTGCGAAAATGATAGCCAAAGATGGTGAAGGAGCAACTAAGTTTATAGAAGTCTCTGTAAATGGAGCTTTTACTAAAGAAGATGCAAGAAAAATTGCAAGGAGTGTAATCTCTTCAAATCTAGTTAAAACAGCAATGTTTGGTAGTGATGCTAATTGGGGTAGGATAATGTGTGCAGTTGGATATGCAGATGCAAATTGTGATATTTCAAAGATAAATATAACATTTACAAATGAGCTTGGAACAGAAATGCTTGTAAAAGATGGTACACCTCTTGATTTTAGTGAAGAAAATGCTAAGAAAATTTTAGAAGAGCCTTATATTACTATAGAAATTGATCTGAAAAATGGTGATTATAATGCAAAGGCTTGGGGTTGTGACTTAACTTATGATTATGTGAAGATAAACGGGGAATATAGGAGTTAGGTTTGTAGAAATATGTTTGTAAGATGTTTTTTGTAAAAGTATTAAAGCAGTAGGATGATATGTAAATCGAGTTTATATTTAAAAGTAAATATTTAAAAATTGAAATATTAAAATGGAGGAAAGCATATGGCATTTAATTTGAAAGGAAGAAGTTTATTAACACTTAAACATTATACATCTGAGGAGATTATTTATCTATTAAAGTTAGCAAAAACTGAGAAAGATAATAGTAGGGCTGGTATAGTCAATCAAAGGTTTTTAGGAAAGAGTCTTGCCATGTTGTTTGAAAAAAGATCAACTAGAACTCGATGTGCCTTTGAGACGGCATTTGGAGAGGAAGGTGGCAACCCTGTTTTCCTATCAAGTGATGATATACAGTTAGGGGGTAAAGAGACTGTTGAAGATACAGCAAGAGTTTTTGGAAAGATGTTTGATGCTATAGAATTCAGAGGATATAAACAAGAAACAGTTGAATTACTAGAAAAATATTCTGGTGTACCAGTTTATAATGGATTGACAGATCTTTACCATCCGACCCAGGCTTTAGCAGATCTTTTAACTATATGGGAAGAATTTGGAGCTTTTAAAGGTATAAAATTAGTTTATGTAGGTGATGGAAGAAATAATGTGGCAAATTCACTATTAATTGCTAGTAGCAAGATAGGTCTCGATTTTACGATTCTTGCTCCAAAAGAATTATGGCCAGAAGAAGACTTGATAAATTATGCAAAGGATTGTTGTAAAACTTCTCATGGTTCAGTAACCATCACTGATAATATAGAAGAAGGTGTAGCAGGTGCCCATGCAATTTACACAGATGTATGGGTTTCTATGGGTGAAGAAAGTAAGCAAGAAGCAAGGGTAAAACTTCTTTCTCCATATCAAGTAAATCAAAAACTTATGGAAGGAACAGGCATTAGGGAGACGATTTTCTTACACTGTTTACCTGCAATTAGGGATATGGAAGTAGACACAGATGTTATAGATGGGCCACAATCGAGGGTTTGGGATGAGGCAGAAAACAGAAAGCATACTATCAAGGCAATTATGCTGGCTAGTTTACTATAGTTGTCAAATAAACTTATGGGTGAGGGTATGAATTAAACACAGGATGAATTATTATTAATTATACCTTATAATGTATATAAGGGTAAAAGAAATAATTCTTAGAATTAAAAGTCTAGGTACAATAGATGTAACAGATCTACACATTGTATCTGAAATAAATTTAAATGGAGTTAATATAACAATGAATGAAATATTAAATGACAAAAAATACTACTATGATGGTGATGATCTTGGTTTAACATATTCACCTACAAAGAGTGTGTTTAAAGTATGGGCACCAACAGCTACTAAAGTTAGTCTTGCTTTATATAATGATGGTGGGCTGTACAATGAAAATGGTCTTGTAACAGACCATACAGGTGGAATAGAATATGGTATGACACCTTGTGACAAAGGGGTATGGCAATTTGAGTATGCCCAGAACCTGGCCGGCAAGTATTATATGTACAAAGTTGAATTTGCAGATGGAAGAGTTAACTACGCTGTAGATCCTTATGCTCGTGCTGTTTCAGCTAACGGGCAGCGTACAGCTATTGTAAACTTAGATAAAACTAACCCAGAAGGCTTTAGAAACTCTGGGAAACCTGACATGGTTACGGCAACAGATGCTATTATTTACGAGTTACATGTTAGAGACTTTTCCATAGATGAAAACTCTGGGATTAGCGAAAAAAACAAAGGTAAATACTTAGCATTTACAGAAAAAGGGACTACAAATGGAAGGGGCCAGTCAACAGGTATAGATCACTTAAGAGATTTAGGGATAACTCATATTCATTTATTACCAGTTTATGATTTTCAAACTGTAGATGAGCTTAAAGTTGATGACCCTAATTCAGACAAAGCTAAATATAATTGGGGATATGATCCACAAAACTATAATGTACCTGAAGGTTCATATTCAACAGACCCAACTGAGCCAACAGTTAGAATTAAAGAGTTTAAACAAATGGTTGAATCGATACATGCTAATGGAATGCGAGTTATAATGGATGTGGTATATAACCATACATATGAAACAGAAGATTCGCTATTTAACAAAATAGTTCCTGGTTACTTTTACAGAACTGATAGTAGTGGTAATTTTACTAACGGTTCAGGAACAGGAAATGAAGTGGCTTCAGAAAGGCCAATGGTAAGAAAGTATATTAAAGATTCAGTTCGCTACTGGGTAGAAGAATACGATGTAGATGGATTTAGGTTTGATTTAATGGGACTAATAGATGTAGAGACTATGACTCAAATTAGGCAAGAGCTACATAATGAGGTAAGCCCAGATATACTTATATATGGAGAGCCGTGGCAAGCAGGAGGTTCACCCCTTGCAGAATCAATGCAAACTACAAAAGGTAAACAAAAAGATAAGGGTTTTGCAGTATTCAACGATAATTTTAGAGGAGCAATTAAGGGTGGCTCAGATGATGGATCAAAAGGGTTTGCTACAGGTGACTTTGGAAAGGAAGCAAGTATTGTAACTGGAGTTAGGGGGGCAATTGATGATTTTACTAATAGCCCAACTGAGACTATAAATTATGTAACAGCACATGATAACTTGAATCTTTGGGATAAAGTTATCAAAACTCAAGGATTAGAAGAAGTAGCCTTAGCATCCACTCCCCATGCAACTATTACAGAAGAAAATGTTCTAGATAACGAAACAGTTAGACGTTCATTATTATCTAATGGAATTATTATGACTTCACAAGGAGTAGCCTTCTTCCATGCAGGAGATGAGATTCTAAGAACTAAGTTTGGAGATCATAATAGTTATAGAAGTCCAGATACAATTAACCAGATTCGTTGGGAAGATAAGACAAAGTTTAAATCTGTATTCAACTATTATCAAGGGCTAATAAAGTTGAGAAAAGAACATCCTGCTTTCCGTATGTCTACTGCAGATATGGTTAACAAACATTTAAATGTATTCAAACAAAATGAAAACCTAGTAGGATTTGAACTAACAAACAATGCAAATGGGGACAAGTGGAATAACATTGCCGTTATATATAATGCAAATAAAGAAGTAAAGACAGTAATGCTACCTAAAGAAGGGGTTTGGAAGATTGTAGTTAATGATCAAATTGCAGGCACAGAGGTTATAGATACTATTAATAGCAATCTAATTAAAATAGAACCACTTTCAATAATGGTCTTATATGATGAAGAAAGTGTAGGGCATTGATATTTTGTGATAGACCTTGATGTCAAATAATGTTAGAATTATAATATATATAAGATATGTAAAGAATGATTATTTATATTTATTTCTAACTTTATATGAAACAATTCAATAATGTATATGGAGGGAATTCGATGAATGAAACAATTAATGTACTAAAAACTAGGAGAAGTATTAGAACATTCAAAGATGAACAAATTACAGATGAAGAACTAAAGCAAATATTAGAAGTAGGCACATATGCACCTAGTGGTATGGGGCTTCAGACTTCCCTTATGGTTGTAGTTCAAGATAAAGACTTAATTCAAAAATTATCAAAAATGAATGCTAAGTTTACAAACAATCCAGATGAAGATCCCTTTTTTGGAGCACCTACAATTGTAATTGTATTTGCAGATGGTAGCAAGAAAAATTACGTAAAAGATGGCAGTCTTGTTATGGGAAATCTTATGAATGCTGCCCATGCATTAGGGGTGGGTTCTTGTTGGATAAATAGGGCTGAAGAAGTTTTTGATACTAGTGAAGGGAAGAAACTCCTTAAAGAATGGGGAATAGACGAAAAGTATGTTGGAATCGGCAACTGTATACTGGGATATACAGATGGACAGTATCCAGAGCCTGCTCCAAGAAAAGACGATTTTATAATTAAACTATAGATTATTTTAGATAATGTAGATAAAATTATGGCTTTAGGAGGAGTATGTGTGGATGGGAATATATTAAATAATGGAACAGAAAGCCTTAAGGAACTTAAAGATAAGCTAATTAAACAAGATAGATTTCAAAATGATAATTCAGTATTAACTAATGATGTAAAGAAACTTGACAAAGCAATTAAGAGTAAAGAAAAAGCATTAGAAAATGAGCTCAAACTTACTATTAAAAAAAGAAGAGAAGAAATAGAAGCAACATATAATCAAGAAATTTCAAATGTTAAGGATGAGGTTTCAAAAGTAAGTGATAAGAAAGAAAAATCTAAAAATGCTCAAAAATCAGAACGTATAAATATAGAAACTGCTGATTTACTAGAAGAAAACAAACAAATCAAACAAGAGATAAAAACAATTCTCAAGGAAGACAAAATCCCATCATATGTTAACTCTAAACTATTTTTTGCTTTATATATGCCAAAGAGTGTTAAGGAGTATGGTATTATACTGGCATTTTTAATCCTTATATTAGTACTAATACCTAGTGGAATATATTTTTTAATACTCCCTGAGCAAAAGGCGACATATTTAATAATCATATATGTTGTAACAGTTTTAATATTTGGTGGTGCATATATAATTATAGGTAACAAAGTCAAATATAAACATCTCCAGGCATTGCAAGAAATACAAGTAAAACAAATAAATATATCTAAAAATGAAGCAAAACAGAAGAAAATAAAGAAAAATATAAAAAGAGATGAAGATGAGAGTTTATATATCCTAGATCACTATGATGAGAAAATAAATGAGTTAACAGAAGAAATAGAAAGAATTAAAAAAAGAAAACAAGAAGCACTTACTTTGTTTGAAAGTGAGACAAGGCCCATTATTACTGATGAAATAAGCGGACGTCATTCAGATGAGTTATTAAAAATGAATGCTGAGCTTATGGATATAAATCAGAAAATTAAAAACAATAATGATAATATCAAACATTTATCTCGAGATTTAGTTGAGAATTATGAAGTATATTTAGGTAAAGAGTTCATGTCTGTTCAAAAAATAGATCAATTAATAAAAATCATAGAAGAGAAAGAGGCAGAAGATATTTCCTCGGCTATAATTATTTATAAAAAACAAACTTAATAAATAACTAACAAATGATACATTAGGATGTATTGTCGATAAAAGCTACACCTTCATAGGATAACAATCTACGATGGTGTAGCTTTTTTAATGATATAAAAATGTATTATTTTAATCTTTACATTTCAAGTTTATGATAACAATAAGAAATACCGCTGCATATAAAATCAGCCAAAATGACCACCACATTTAACCTTGTGGTTTGTAACAGCATATTATCTAAAATCCCTGAAAAGTTAACAATGCCAGTAATAAAAATATCTCCAACGGAAGGTAGTTTTTTGTTTACTCCCGCGCCAGGAGAAAGAGGGCCTTCACCTAAGGTGATATAACCCACATGTTCATTTGATCCAAGAGATGCATCGATTGCAATTATAAGTGCATTGGGGAACTTTTCATAGATTTCATCAATAGTCATACTTAAATTTTTAGCATGAACTGGCTGGCTTAGTGTTCCATATATTGCAATCTTATTATGATATCTTTTGGTCAATTTATATCCAACTATGGGACCAAGGGAATCTCCGGTAGCTCGATCGGTTCCTATACAAAGAAAAACAAGCTGTTGATTTTCCTCTTTGTTTTTTAATATTAAATCGTGTAAAATTCGGCTAAAATCAAATACTGAGTACCGATCACTGCTATTAAAATAATATACCTTTTGTTTGGTAGTAGATCCTTTATTCATAAGACCTCCTAATTACTTGTACTAATACAAATTATTCAGGAAGACAGATCTATATTACAATTATCTTTTTACCTCTAGTAAAACAATCAAAATGTAAGCAAAGCCGCCTTCTTAGCCATAGTATTACCAAAATAAAGGAAAATAGTCAGATTATTGTTTTGAATAAATCGACAGAAGCTGACATCTTAAAACGCCAATTATTATCTATAGGATGAAAATAATGTTACATAAATTAAAATAATGACAAATAAAAGTAATGTGTATATAAAAAAGGCTAAAATTTAATTGTTTCATATACCCTATTTTGACATAAAAATTTTATCTCATATGTTAACATGTTCCATATATTAGAGAAAATGTGTAAACTCAAGGAAATTTGTCAACCTATATGAGTGTCATTAGAATATGGAAGGAGAAAGTTATGGGGGATACAAAATTAGATAAAGATTATGCAAGCAAACAAAATAGGGAAACAGACCTTAAAATGCCTAAAAACGTAAGACAGATTGGAAATATAAGTTATGTGTCTAACCTTATATATGTGGAAGATTATGTTATGTCTTATATAAAACAGTTATCTAGAAGAGATCGTAATGAGTGTAAGATGGCAATTCTCATAGGAAATTATATATATAGCGAAGACAATAAAGTTGTTTTTATAAAAGGAGCTATTGAAATAGAAAATATTGATATTAGTGATAAGGATCCTTTTACAGATGATATATGGACTAATATATATGTAGCTATAAAAAAATATTTTACAAATGTTGAAATAGTTGGATTGGCAATAATTGGTCTAGACATAATGTATGAACTGGGTGATTTATTAAGAAGATTGAATATTGATAGTTTTAATGATTCAGACAAGGTTATATTTAAATTTGATTTTATAGAAAAAGAAGAAAGTTTTTTTATTAAAAAGAACAAAGAACTTATAAAACAAAGTGGTTATTACATTTATTATGAAAAAAATGAAGAAATGCAAAATTACATGATTGATAGAAAACAGCATGAAGAAAAGACCCAAGAAGAGTATAAGGATATCACCACAAAAAAAATAAGAAATGTGATTGATGAAAAAGAAACTAATAAAAGTGAAAGAAATGTAACTCGTTTAATCTATGGTGTGGGTAGCCTTTTAGCTATAATTGTCTTGGTAGCGGCATCTACCATGTTGCGTAATTATCATCAAATGAAGAATCTAGAAACAGCATTACACAAGTTGACTCAAAACCTTGAAACCTCAGATGATAGTGATATACCACTCAGTACAGAAACTTCTGAAGAGGTGTCATCTAATACAAATAATGGTGATATTGTAGACGTTGAAACAGTTCATGGGAATATACAAGAAACTGAAAATTCTGAGGGAGTTATTGATGTTACAAACTCTAGCAGCCAGTCAAGTCAAGAAGAGGTTGAACCAACTCCAGAGCCAACCCCAGAACCAACACCAGAGCCAACTCCGGAGCCAACACAGACTACAGAAACTCAGGAAGCTCCCACAAGTGAACCAGCAACAGAAGAACCCCAAACAACGAATGAAGTCAAGTACTACATGGTTCGTCCAGGAGACTCATTGGCAAGCATATGTATGGAACTCTACAATGTTGCAAGTCAGGATAAAATTGATGAGATAATTGAAATAAATGGGATAGAAAATCAAGATAAAATATTTGCAGGGCAACAATTAATAGTACCGTGAAATTTCGAGTTATTCCCAATAGATAAATTTATTAGTGATATATAGAGGGAAATCAGTTATAATGTATATATCATAAAAATAAATTAACAGAGGGAGTAGTTATGGCTGTTATACTTGAGAAGAAGAATTCGCAGTATTTTGCAAATAGAAAACGTAGGTATAGGAAAATTATAACTACAATTATAATAAGTATCATTATCATTGTAATTGCAATGGTATTATTTCTTATTTGTCAACTTAACAATATAGAATATACAGATTACACTGTAACCCAAAGTATAGAAAGAAAGGATAGTGCCTATACACAATATATAAATTATAATGAAGGATTGCTTCGCTACAGTAAAGATGGAGCCATGTACATAAATAGGCAGGGAGAATTTATCTGGAATTCAACCTATGATATGCATAATCCTATTCCAGATATATCAGGGGAATACATTGTAATTAGTGACTTAGGTAATAAGAATATTGAGGTGTTTAATAAATCCGGGCATGTAATTTCCCTAGAGGTTTTATATCCTATCATGAAGGTTGAGGTTGCTAGTCAGGGGGTTGTTGCTGTTTTAATGGATGGTGGAGATGTAAACTACATCCAACTTTATAGCACAACCGGGCAAAATTTAATTGATTCAAGAACTACTGTAGAGAAAAATGGATTTGCAGTAGATTTTTCTATGTCAAATGATGGAAACAAGTTAGTTACTAGTTATATATCAATTAATGATGGCTTGATACAAAGTAAGGTAACATTTTATAACTTTGGAAGAGTGGGACAAAATTATGAGGCTAGAATTGTAGGTGGATTTGATTATGGACAAACCCTAGTATCAAAAGTAGAGTTTATTAATAACAATACAATAGTTGCATTTGGAGATGATAAATTTTCTATTTATAAAATGGAAGAAATACCAGAATTAATATATGAAGAAGCATTTCAAACTGAAATTAAAAGTATTGCTTATAATGATAAATACATTGGTATTATTCAAAAAAACAATTCAGATAGTGAAGGAAGATATTTGCTTACGGTTTATAATGAAGAAGGTAATAAAGTCCTAAATGAAGAAATTAGTTATAACTACAATCAATTTAAAATAGCCAATGGTGATATTATATTTAATTCAAATACAGATCTTAATATTTTAAGAATCAATGGAAAAGCAAAAATTAATGCTACTTTTGATAATGGACTGAAATATGCTTTCCCTATGGGATTAAAAGATGAGTATTTAATTGTTGATCAGTCTAGTATTAATAAAGTGAAATTAGTGAAATGATTTGGATTTATATGTTTTAGGAGGAATTTCATGAATTGGTTACTTATTGTGGTTATAGGAATAATAATTTTTAACGGGTGGAGAGGAAAGAGAAAAGGATTTATAAAAGCTGTATTTACCATATTCTCTACAATTATAGCTATTGTGATTACTTTATGGATTAGCCCCTATATTACTAAAATGCTACAAAACAATGATAATATTATGAATTTTGTAAATACTAAAGTTGAAGAACTTACAATGCCAGATGATTCAGTCGATAAGAAAACGGAAGAAGTACAGTATATTGAAGAACTGCCTGTACCTTTATTAATAAAAAGCATATTATCAGAAAATAATAATTCAGATGTGTATTCTGTATTATCAGTTAATAATTTCGGATCTTATGTTAATAATGTGTTATCAGTCTTTCTGATTAATATTGGAGCATTTTTGTTTATATTTATTATGGTTAAGATTATTTTGCATATTATTAGTACGACATTAGACTTGGTTAGTAGTTTGCCAATTTTAAGTGGTATAAACAGTATAGCTGGATTATTAGTAGGTTTAGTGTATGGAATAATAGTAGTGTGGGTAGGATTTACAGTAATCACCTTGTTTGCTAATTATGAATTTCCTCAATACTTAATTACTCAAATAAATGAGAGTGAGTTATTAAGCAGTTTATATAATTATAATGTAATACTTATAATTCTTACTGATAGTAGTAAGGTCTTATTCTAGTTCTAGACACAATTGAGTATCAAGTATTTTACTTGTAATACACAGGCTCAAAAAGAGATGAACAGATAAAATAGAAGGGCATGGGAAACATTGGATTGAATTAATTTAAATAAGTACTTGACAAAGGATAGCAAATTTTATATTATAGCAAGTACGCTTTTGAATAAAACCTGTGGCAAGTTAAATGTTTATTTAAGTTGTCACTTGATTTATCTAAAGGGATAGGTAAGATAAAGAAAT
>CAZXSM010000028.1:0-24652 GCA_964643255.1 uncultured Lachnospiraceae bacterium | reverse complement strand
AGGGTTGTTTTACTGTTTAATTATCAAGGTTCTTGGCGCTAACATCAAATAAAATAAACTCTTAATTTTTTTGTTTGTTTTTGTGTCAGCAATAAATATATTAACATAATGTAAAATGTTTGTCAACTCTTTTTTTGCTTTTGTTTTTTTCATTTATGAATTGACTATTATAAAACATTTCTTATTACACAAACCCTATTAAAAGGGTTTGTAACGGAGAAAGAGGGATTTGAACCCTCGCGCCGCCAAATGACGACCTACACCCTTAGCAGGGGCGCCTCTTCAGCCTCTTGAGTATTTCTCCATATCTGAATTATTAATACATTTTATTAAGTTTTAATATATATCTTTTTCAGTGCATTAACTAGTATAACAAAGGTACTTTTGTTTGTCAATCTATATTTTTACTATTTATTAATTCTACTTTATCTTTACATTCCCTATTACAAAAATTAATGATAAAAGCTTCTATAATAATGAAACAAACATATGCTTATATAATAAGATGCCTATCTCATCTGTTTTTCTATTATTAATAATAGAATATTTTAAGATTAATGTTTTCTTATATACATATCCACAGTAAGCTTCCTTAAAACTAGTTTTATCCACTTTTTGAAATAGTATTCTTAATAGATTGAATTTTATTTATAATACTCTTCATTATAGGAATTATATCTAAAACAATAGCTATGACATAGTATAGATTATGTCATAGCTATTGTTTTAAGTTTAATCTTAAGTCTTAAAGTATTTTTCTTTAACTATCCAATACCTTATATTTTAATTTTCTTTAAATTCATCAGATTCTTCTTTCAGCTCATCTTCTAATTCTTTAATAATCTCTTCATCTGATTTTAATGTCTTATTATCTCTAACTTTTGCTATACTTGAAACTCTATTATCACTTTCTGGGTCTATATCCATTAATTTCACACCTGAAGTAATTCTTCCAAGTCTATTAATTTCGTTTACCAATAATCTAATTACTGTTCCGTTAGTTGAAATCATTATAATTTCATCGTCTTCATTAACTATTTTAGCTCCAATAACGTCACCAGTTTTTTCATTGATCCTATAGCATTTTACACCTTTTCCGCCTCTGTATTGACTTTTAAATTCTGATACACTTGTTCTTTTACCAAGTCCATATTCAGAAATTAACAATAAATCGCTTCCTTGGGTACTAAGTTGCATACCTATAACTTCATCATTTTTATCAATATTCATACCTATTACACCCATAGATACTCTTCCTGTAGGCCTAATATCTTTTTCATTAAAGCGTATACAGTTTCCCTTTTTTGTAATAAGTAATATATCCGTTTTTTCTTTAATAAGTTTTACTTCTATTAGCGAATCATCTTCCTTAAGATTAATAGCAATAATTCCTGATTTTCTAATATTGGCATATTCATCCATTTTAGTCTTTTTAATAATTCCATTTTTTGTAGCCATAACAATATATTTGATATCCTTGGTATATTTCACAGGAATAACTGCACTGATATTTTCATCAGGCATTAATTGAATCAGATTTATTATTGCTGTTCCTCTTGCTGTTCTACTTGATTCTGGAATCATGTAAGCCTTAAGCTTATATACTCTTCCTTTATCTGTGAAAAATAAGATATCATGATGTGTAGTGGTCATTAATAAGTCTGTAGTAAAATCATCTTCAATAGTCTGCATACCCTTAATTCCTTTACCACCACGATGTTGACTTTTAAAATTATCTACTGTCATTCTCTTTATGTAGCCTAATCTTGTCATAGCAATTATAGTGTTTTCAACAGGTATTAAATCTTCATTTGTTAAATCTTCATAATCATACCCTATTGAAGTTCTTCTTTCATCACCATATTTATCACGAATAACTATTATTTCATCTCTAATCACACTAAGTAATATCTTTCTATCCCCTAAAATTGATTGATAATATTCCATTTTCTTAGATAGTTCATCGTATTCTGCCTCTAACTTTTCTCTTTCTAAACCAGTTAAGGCTCTAAGTCTCATATCAACAATTGATTGAGCTTGTTTATCTGATAATTCAAATCTTTCAATCAATCTATTCTTTGCTTCTGGCGTATTTTCTGAACTTCTAATAATTTTTATAACTTCATCTATATTATCTAAAGCTTTTAGTAATCCTTCTAATATATGAGCACGTTCTTGTGCTTTATTTAAATTATATTTTGTTCTTCTTGTAACAACTTCTTCTTGATGTAATAGATAATAATGTAACATTTCCTTTAAATTAAGTATCTTAGGCTCACCATCTACTAAAGCAAGCATTATCACACCAAATGTTTCTTGTAATTGTGTATGTTTAAATAACTGATTAAGTATTACATTAGCATTAACATCTCTTCTTAATTCAATATTAATTCGCATACCTGTTCTATCTGACTCATCTCTTAAATCAGTTATACCATCTACTCTTTTATCTTTAACTAAATCGGCTATATTTTCTATTACTTTTGCCTTGTTTACCATATATGGCAATTCAGTAACAATAATTCTATTTTTCCCATTTTCCATAGGTTCTATTTCTGTAACTGCACGAACTTTTATTTTGCCTCTTCCAGTTCTATAAGCTTCTTCAATAGTTGCAGTACCAAGAATTGTAGCCCCTGTTGGAAAATCAGGTCCTCTTACTATTTTTAGTAATTCATCAATAGAAGTATCTCTATCTTCTTCTATTGAGTTTTCAATCATCTTTAAAACTGCATTAATAATCTCAGATAAATTATGAGGTGGAATATTTGTAGCCATACCAACTGCTATACCTGATGTTCCATTAACTAATAAATTAGGAAATCTTGCTGGAAGTACTACAGGCTCATTTTCTGTTTCATCAAAGTTAGGAGAAAAATCTACAGTATCTTTATTGATATCTGATAATAGCTCCATAGATATTTTATTTAAACGGGCTTCTGTGTAACGCATTGCCGCGGCACCATCACCATCGATAGATCCAAAGTTACCATGGCCATCAATTAAAGGATATCTTGTAGAAAAATCCTGTGCCAATTTAACTAATGCATTATATATAGAACTATCTCCATGGGGATGAAACTTACCCATTGTATCACCAACTATACGGGCGCATTTACGATGGGGTTTGTCTGGACCATTATTTAATTCTACCATTGCATATAGTATTCTTCTTTGTACTGGTTTTAGCCCATCCCTAACATCAGGTAATGCTCTTGATGCTATTACTGACATAGCATAATCTATATAAGACTTTTCCATAGTCTCTTTTAAATCTATTTGCTGGACTTTATCAAATATTGTATCATCCATTTATCTTCCTCCACTTAGTAAACAAAAGTATCTATATATCTAAATTACTTACATATTTTGCATTTTCTTGTATGAATTCTCTTCTTGGTTCTACCTTTTCTCCCATTAATATGGTAAAAGTTAAATCTATTTCAGAAGCTTGGCTCTCATCGTAGTTTACTTGTAGTAAAACACGTTTTTCAGGATCCATGGTTGTGTCCCATAATTGGTCCGCATTCATTTCTCCTAATCCCTTATATCTTTGAATTTTATAATTTCCGTCTCTGTCATAACTTTCTATTATTTCATTAAGCTCTTCATCACTATAGACATAGGTTTCTTTTCTATTTCTTTCTATTCTATAAAGAGGTGGTTGGGCTAAATATACATATCCGCCTTTAATAAGCTCTGGCATAAAACGATAGAAAAATGTTAATAATAATGTATCTATGTGAGCTCCATCAACGTCTGCATCTGTCATAAGTATAATCTTATGATATCTAAGTTTTGTAATATCAAAGTCTTCCCCAATTCCGGTTCCAAATGCAGTAATCATTGCTTGAATTTCTTTATTAGCTAAAATTCTATCTAATCTTGCTTTTTCTACATTTAAAATTTTACCTCTAAGGGGTAATATTGCTTGAGTCTCACGTGACCTAGCTGTTTTTGCTGATCCTCCAGCTGAATCACCCTCAACAATATATATTTCACAATTCTCTGGGTTTTTGTCTGAACAATCTGCTAATTTTCCTGGAAGAGACATACTATCTAATGCAGATTTACGTCTTGTCAAATCCCTTGCCGCTCTTGCTGCATTTCTCGCTCTTTGAGCTAAAACAGCCTTTTCACATATTACCTTTGCAACACTTGGATTTTGTTCTAAATAATATGTAAGTTGTTCACTTACTATACTCTCAACAGCACCTCTAGCTTCACTGTTCCCTAACTTTTGTTTTGTTTGACCTTCAAATTGAGGATCAGTCAACTTTATACTAATAATTGATGTTAAGCCCTCTCTTATATCATCACCTGAAAGGTTTTCCTCATTTTCCTTTATTAATCTTTTACTTCTGGCATATTCATTAAAAGTTTTTGTTAAAGCACTCCTAAATCCAGATAAATGGGTTCCGCCTTCCGGTGTATTAATATTATTAACAAAACTATATATAGATTCATTAAAAGAATTATTATGTTGCATAGCAACTTCAACATAAACATCTCCTCTTTGTCCTTCACAGTAAATTATATCGTTATATATAGGAGTTTTGTTTTTATTTAAATATTCTACGTATTCAACTATTCCACCTTCGTAATGGAATTCAACCTGAGCAGGTTCTTCTTGTCTATCATCAACAAGAATTATTTTTAATCCTTTTGTTAAAAAAGCCATTTCCCTAAATCTCTGTTTCAGTATTTTAAAATCAAATACTACTTCTTCAAATATTTCTGAATCTGGCAAAAATGTAACTACTGTTCCTGTCTTATCAGTTTCACCAACAATAGATAAAGGCTCAATAACCTTTCCTCTTTCAAATCTTTCTTTATATATCTTACCATCTGTATGAACACTAACTTCTAACCAACTAGACAAAGCATTAACAACAGCAGCGCCTACTCCATGAAGTCCTCCAGATACCTTATATCCTCCACCACCAAACTTTCCTCCAGCATGAAGCACAGTAAATACTACTTCTACAGCTGGTCTTCCAGTTTTATGGTTTATACCAACAGGTATACCCCTACCGTTATCTTTAACAGTAATAGAATTGTCTTTATTAATTATAATTTTAATCATACTGCAAAATCCTGCTAAAGCCTCGTCAACAGAATTATCTACTATTTCAGAAACTAAATGGTGTAAACCACGTAATGATGTACTTCCAATATACATTCCTGGCCTTTTTCTAACTGCTTCAAGCCCCTCTAATATTTGTATTTGGTCTGCACCATATTCCATATCAATATTTGTATTCTCAGTACTTATATTTTCAGTACTCATATATTCCTCCTATATTACCTAGTTACAATTAACTATATATAAATAAAGCTTATTTTTCTATTACTGTACCTTTTACAACATGATACACTTTATCAAATTTCATATTTTTTCTTATAAATTCATCTAATCCTGTACATGTAATAATTGTTTGAATTCCATCTATACTATCTAATAAGTAATTTTGCCTTTTATTATCTAATTCTGATAAGACATCATCTAATAATAAAACTGGTTTTTTATTTGTTACTTTTTTTACCAATTCTATTCCTGCTAATTTTATAGATAAGGCACAGGTTCTTTGTTGTCCTTGAGACCCGAATTGCCTTATATTAATATCCCGATTTAAAAAAATAATATCATCCCTATGGGGACCTATTGATGTATTTTGATATTTAAGATCATTTTTTCTATTACTAAAAAGTTTCTCTTCAAAATCTTCTATACTAATATTGGGTTTATACTCTATAATTAACTCTTCTCTTCCACCAGATAATTTACTATGTATATCATAAACTATTTCATTTAGCCTGTTAATAAATTTTTCTCTACTTGCTATTACATAATTACCATATTTAATTAATTGCTTATCCCATATACTAAGTGTATCCAATAATTTACTATTGAAACTTATTTGTTTGAGTAAGCTATTTCTTTGAATCATAGTTTTATTATAATTAGTTAAGTTATGTAAATAAACGTTGTCTAATTGACAAAGTTCAAAGTCTATAAACTTTCTACGCGTAGCAGGACCATCTTTCACAAGATTTAAGTCTTCTGGTGAAAAAAAAATTATATTTATAATTCCAAATAAATCACTTGTTTTTTTTATAGGTATTCCATTAATTGCTACACCTTTATTTTTATTTCTTTTTAAATGCATATCTATATTATATTCACTGCCATCACGGTCTAATAATAACTTAATGTGTGACTCTTTTTCATTAAACTTAATAATTTCTTTTTCTTTGCTTCCCCTGTGTGATTTCGTTGTTCCACAAAAATAAATTGCTTCTAAAATATTAGTTTTTCCCTGTGCATTGTCTCCATATAATATATTTAATCTACTATCAAAATCTATAGATAAATTATCATAGTTTCTAAAATTACTTAATTTAAGATTTTTTACATACATGAATGCACCAACATTCTAATTATATTATTTTTCTATTTTTATTGTTTCATTGTTAAACTCTACTATATCATTATCGTAAAGCTTTTTACCTCTTCGAATTTCTATTTCTCCATTAACTTTTACCAATCCTTCAACTATAACTTCTTTAGCTTGAACACCGGTACTTACTAATCCTGCAGCCTTTAAAGCCTGACCTAATTTTATATAATCATCTCTAAGTTTAATGATTTCCATATTAATTAAAAACTCACCTTTCTTAATTTTCTTATAATACTAGGTATAAAATAAATTTATACTCTAGTATACATCAGCATTAATATTAACAGGTAGTATTAAGTACATATAATTTTCATCTTCATCCTTTATAAAGCAAGGTGCTTTTGGATTAATCAAATATATATCTATTGTTTCATCATCAATTACTCTAAGAGCATCTATTAAAAACTTAGGATTAAACCCTATTAATATATCTTTACCTGATTTTTCAATATTAATTTCATCTCTCATAGACCCTATTGATGAATTCATTTTAACTTCTATTTTTTCATCTGTTATATTAAAAACTATTGGTTTTTTATCAGTTTCTTTTATTAAAAGTGTAGATCTGTCTATACACTTTAACATTTCATTTTTATTTATTTGTACTTTTGTTTCATAGTCAGCTGAGAACATTTGATTTATATTAAAGTATTCTCCTTCAATTAATCTTGAAAGTACAACTGTATCATCAAATTCAAATAGGATATGCTTATCTGTAAAATACATATTTACATTACTGTCAACTTCACCTGAAAGAATTTTACTAACTTCTATTAGAGTTTTACCTGGTACTATAACTTTAATATTATCATAATTTTCATCTAATTCTACATTTCTAACTGAAATTCTATGTCCATCAAGAGAAACTACTCTTAAATTGTTATTCTTGATTTCAAATAACTCTCCAGACATTATTTTAGAATTATCAGAATCAGAAATTGAAAAAACTGTTTGTCTAATAACTTCTTTTAATGAGAATTGAGATAAAGAAACGGACTTCTCTTTTTCTATTTCAGGTAAGAATGGGAATTCTTCACCAGAAAAACCATATATAGTGAATTTTGATTTTTCGCTTAATATGGTTGTTTTATAATTTTCATCAGTTTCTATTGTTACTTCACTATTAGGTAGCTTACGAATGATATCAGAAAATATCTTAGCATTTAATGCAATTTGTCCAGTCTCTATAATATTACCTTCAAGTTTAGTTTCTATTCCTATTTCTAGATCATTAGCAATAAGCTTAATACTATCAGATTCTACTTGAATTATCAAACATTCTAAAATAGGCATTGTTGTTTTAGATGATACTGCTTTTATTACTATATTTATACTATTTATTAATTTACTTTGTTCACAAATAATTTTCATAAAGGTAGTTATCCCCTTTCTGCGTATATAAATATATATATATTATTATTTAGTAGTAGTAGTAGTAGTCCGTGTTGATATGTTAATAATCTACTTTAACCCATAAACACAGGGAGTTTGGACAAATGATAACTATGTGCATACAATTGAAAATTATAAAGATTATTAACAAAGTTATAAACAGTAAATTATACTTATCCCATATAGTTAAACATTAGATAAGTAGGTTATTCACATATAATAACCCTATTTTGTGGATAAGTTTTAAATTTATTTAAGGATTTAATTTTTTAATTAACAAATCTGTAGTATTTCTTAAACTGTGATCTTCTTTTATTTGTTCTTCTATCTTATCTACTCCATGAAGAATAGTGGTATGATCTCTATCACCAATAGATTTTCCTATATCCGCCAAAGAAAAATCAGTTAATTTACGACACAAATACATACAAATCTGTCTAGGAAAAGTGATTTTTCTACTTTTATTAGAAGAGATTATTTCTTGAGGAGTAATACCAAAGTGTTCACTTACTATATCTATAATTAAGTCAGTAGTAATTTCCTTCGTATCATCAGGTGATATTAAGTCTTTAAGAGCCTCTTCAGCTAATTCAACATCTACATCTTGTTTTTTTAATCTTGATAAAGCAACAATTTTAGTAAGTGCACCTTCTAGTTCTCTAATATTAGATTTAACATTAGCTGCTATGTATTTCATAACTTCATTATCTATATGAAGTCCTTCTAATTCCTCTTTTTTCTTTAATATTGCCATTCTAGTTTCATAATCTGGGGGTTGAATATCAACAGTTAGGCCCCATTCAAATCTTGAACGTAGTCTTTCTTCTAGTGTTAAGATATCCTTTGGAGGCTTATCACTAGAGATTATAATTTGCTTTTTGTTTTCATGTAGTTCATTAAAAGTATGGAAAAATTCTTCTTGAGTACTTTCTTTACCAATAATGAATTGAATATCATCAATTAACAAACAATCTATATTACGATATTTTGCTCTAAACTCAGTAGGAGTTGAATTAACATTACGTATGGATTCTATTAATTCGTTGGTAAATTTTTCACTTGTTACATACATAACCTGCATTTCAGGATTATTTTCTATTATGTAATGGGCAATTGAATGCATTAAGTGAGTTTTACCAAGTCCTACGCCACCATATATAAATAACGGATTATATATTTCAGCTGGTGATTCAGATACAGCTAAAGAAGCTGCATGTGCTAAGTTATTGTTAGCACCAACAACAAAAGTATCAAATGTATATCTAGGATTTAGATTTGAAGTTGATATTTGACTATTATTATTGATGTAATTATCTCTTAGATTGTTATTGTTTGCTTTTTCTATTTCACTCTCTAGAATGAATTTAAGATCATATGTTTTATTCATTACTTCTGCTATTGATACTTTAAGAGGAATTCCATATTTTCTACTTATGAAATTTTTACTGTCAGGTCCAATCATTTTATCATCAATAGAAATTGTAATATTTGTATCTTTGACCGAATAAACCTTAAGAGGTAGCAGCCATGTTCGATAAGAAACATCAGTAACATTATGTTCAATTCTAAGATGTTCAAGTATTTCATCCCATTTTTCTTCTACTAAATTCATTATACAATCTCCCTAATATAATTTTACATAAACCTATTCTATATGATATAACATAATTGTGGATAATTCAATTAAAAAAATAGGTTTGGTTATGGATATCCACATTAAAAAATAAATTATAAACACACATGTGAATAAGTTATTAATACTAGCCACATATGCTAATTTATTTATATTTAGCGACATAGAATCTATTGCTTAATATATATTAACATAAATTCCAATAGTTATCCACAAGTTATCAACAAAATGTGGATAACTATTTTGTTTAATGATTGTTTAAGGATTCTTTAAGTATAAATTGATATATTTATTCTATGATAATCCATTAATCTTTAAATATGTAATTGGGATAAATATATACTTGACGATTTAAGACTTTACTAATATAATGGTTAGGATATTTCAATTATATATAAGATAGAGTTAATATGTTTACTATTAATATTGACATATAAGGAAACATTTTGTAGGGAGGTGCATATATCATGAAGATGACTTATCAACCAAAAAAGAGAGCTAGAAAAAGAGAACATGGATTTAGAAAAAGAATGAGAACTAAAAATGGTAGAAAAGTATTAGCAAGAAGAAGAGCTAAGGGAAGACATAAATTATCAGCATAGGTCGCATAATGTGACCTATTCTTCTCTTGTGCTATATTAAAGGAAGAATACACATTGAATTTTACGAATAAAATTAAAAAAAATTCTCATTTTAGACATATTTATAAAAATGGTAAATCTTATGGAAATACTTACTTAGTTATGTATGTTTTAAGTAATGGGACAGATAGTAATAATATTGGAATATCAGTTAGCAAAAAAGTAGGAAACAGTGTAATTAGACATAGGGTAACTAGATTGATCAGAGAAAGTTACAGATTAAACGAAAGCTTATTTAAAAAGGGTATTGATATTGTAATTGTTGCAAGAGTTAATGTAAGAGGAAAGAGTTTTTCAGAAGTTAGTAGTGCTTTACTACATTTGGGAAAACTTCATTATATTTTAGAAGATTAAAGATGGTAGTTATTAATTATGGTAAAGAAATTATTAATGTTCTTAATTAAATTATATAGGAAATTTATTTCCCCTCTTAAAGGTGGGTCTACTTGTAGGTATTATCCTACCTGCTCCTCGTATGCTCTACAAGCTATTGAAAAATATGGTGCAATTAAAGGGAGTTTTTTATCTATAAAAAGAATATTAAAATGTAATCCCTTTTTTCGGGGCGGATATGATCCAGTACCATAGGAAAAAAAATATTAATTTCTAAGGAGGAAAATAAATTGTTTAATTTATTTTTGACACAAGGAAGCGGTTTTTTAGGGCCAATTGAAAAATTACTCGGTTGGATACTTAATTTAATTTATGAATTTTTAAATATATTTGGAATAGAAAATGTTGGTCTTAGTATTATATTTTTTACCATGATAGTAAAAACTTTGATGCTACCACTTACTATTAGACAACAAAAATTTTCAAAATTGTCTAGCGTTATGAACCCTGAGATTACTGAGGTTCAAAACAAATATAAAGGAAAAAAAGATGAAGCATCAGCTCAAAAGATGCAAACGGAAATGCAAGCCATTTATAGCAAGTATGGTACAAGCCCTACATCAGGATGTTTGCCTATGCTGGTTACTCTTCCAATAATGATGGGTTTATATAGGGTTATTTATAAAATACCAGCTTACATTAAGCCTATTAAAGAATTATATACAGTAGTAGCTGAAAAAATAAAAGGTATTGATGGATATGCAGCAATATTGGTTGATTACGCTAAAGAACTTAGTGTTAATGTATCTGATTTTTCTGAATTTTCATCAGATGGTATTCTGACATTAAATCATGCTATTGATATTTTATCAAAGTTTAAAGCTGAAACTTGGGAAAGTCTTGCTACTGTTTTCCCTAGTGTATCTAATACTATTGAAACATATTCTAGTGAGATAATAAGAGTTAATAGTATTCCAGGTGGTTTGAATTTGCTAGAAAATCCAGGATTCGCTTGGCCAGGAATAATAATTCCTATTTTAGCAGCTTCATTACAATTTATTCAAACAAAACAAATTTCTAATCCAAATGCTAATGATTCAGATAATCCTGGTGCATCTTCTATGAATATGATGACAAAGTTTATGCCTATTATGTCTGGTGTATTCTGTACTATGTTACCAACAGGTGTTGGACTCTATTGGGTATCTAATAGTTTATTTACTATAATACAACAATTTTTCATTAATAAATATATGCAGAATGCAGATATAGATGAAATGATTGAAAAAAACAAGGAAAAACAAAAAGAAAAATCTAAACCTATTGGTGTAAATCAAGGTAATTCATTTGAAAATATTGCTAAAAAATCAACTAAATCAATTGATGTAGATAAAGATAATATATATATAAGTGAAAATATGAATTCGAAATCTAGTAAACAAGATGATACTGAAAATAATATATCTAATAATAATTCAAATAAATCAGGTAGTATAAGTGATTATGCAAATATCCTTAATAAGGATAGGAATGATAATTGATAAGGGTGGTATATAATGGAATGGAGAGAATATTCATCTAAAACTGTAGATGAAGCTATAACACAAGCTTTATTAGATTTAGAAACTACTAGTGATAACATAGAGTATGAAGTAGTACAGGAAGCATCTAGTGGTTTTTTGGGATTATTTAATACAAAACCAGCAATAATTAAAGTCAAAAAAAAGGCCAACCTAGTAGATGTTGGTGATAAGTTTTTAAATGATGTTTTTATTGCAATGAATCTAAGTGTTGAAACAGATATAGATTTTAATGAAGAAGAATCCATAATGAGTGTTGAATTAATTGGTAATAATATGGGAATATTAATAGGTAAAAGAGGTACAACACTTGATGCACTACAAACTTTGTTAAGTAATGTAGTTAATAAAAATAGCGATAAATATATTAGAGTTAAGATAGATACGGAGAATTATAGAGCAAGACGTAAAAATACTTTAGAAAATTTGGGAAGAAACATGGCTAGAAAAGTGAAGAAAACTAAGAAATCAGTTAAACTTGAACCTATGAATGCATATGAGAGAAGAATTATTCATTCTGTTTTACAAAATGATAAATATGTTAATACTCATAGTGAAGGTGAAGAGCCTAATAGAAGGCTAGTTGTTACGTTAAAGAAAAATTCAAAGACTACAAATTATAAATCGGGAAAGAATAAGTACTAAGAAAACAAGATAATATTAACTATTGGAGTTAAATAAAAAAATATATTTAGTGTTAAGTGAGTGTATTAAAGATTTTAGCTTTAATACACTCTTTTTGAAAGGTATGATATTTTATGAATAGTGATACAGTAGCTGCAATAGCTACTTCTCTTAGTAATTCTGGTCTTAGTATAATTAGAATTAGCGGGAAAGATGCTTTAAAAGTAATTGATAGAATATATAAATCTAAAAATGGTAATAAAAAAATTTCACAGGTTCCTTCCCACACTATACATTACGGCCATATTTATGATGGGGAAGCATTAATTGATGAAGTAATGGTAGTGGTTATGAAGGCCCCTAGAAGTTACACAAAAGAAGATGTTGTTGAAATTGATTGTCATGGAGGAATCGTAGTAACAAAAAAAATATTAGAAACGGTTATTAAATATGGAGCAAGACTTGCAGAACCAGGAGAATTTACAAAAAGAGCTTTTTTGAATGGAAGAATAGATTTATCTCAAGCTGAAGCTGTAATGGATATTATTAATTCTAAAAATGATTTATCTTTGAAAAATTCTTTAAATCAACTACAAGGAAACATACTAGATAAAATTGTTGATTTAAGAAAAGAAGTAATGCATGACTTAGCTTTTATTGAAGCTGCATTAGATGATCCTGAGCATATAAGTCTTGACGGTTTTAGCCAAGAGCTTGAAAAAAACATATATAATATAATAGATGAATTAAAAAAGCTACTTAAGTCAGCCGATAGTGGAAGACTAATTAAAGAGGGAATTAATACTGTTATATTAGGTAAGCCAAATGTTGGGAAATCATCATTACTAAATATTTTAGTTGGTACTGATAGAGCTATAGTTACTGATATTGCAGGAACAACCCGAGATACTTTAGAAGAATCAATTAATATAGGTGGCGTCAGTTTAAATATTATAGACACTGCAGGTATAAGAGATACTGAAGATGTAGTAGAAAAAATAGGGGTAGAGAAGGCAAGAAAAGTTGCAAAAGATGCTGACTTAATTATATATGTAGTTGACGCATCTCAATCATTAGATGATAATGATGAAATGATAATTGATATAATTAAAGATAAGAAAGCGCTTGTAATTCTGAATAAAACTGATTTAGAAATACAGGTAAGACCAAGTGATATTGAGCATAAGATTGATAAAGATATAATTCAAATATCTGCAAAAGAAAATAGAGGTATAGATCAAATAGAAAAATGGATTATTGAAAATTTTTTCCAAGGAAAATTAGATTTTAATGATGAAATTTATATAACTAACATTAGACAAAAAGAGGCAATTAGTAAAAGTATAGTAAGTTTAAAAAATGTACTTACTAGTATTAAAAACGAAATGCCAGAGGACTTTTACTCCATTGACCTAATGGATGCATATGAGTCTCTTGGAGAAATAATAGGGGAAACAGTTGATGAAGATTTAGTAGATACCATATTTAGTGATTTTTGTATGGGTAAGTAAAATTTTAGAAATAGATTAATTTATTTAGAAAAGAGGATTTATATGTCATATATGTACGAGTCATATGATGTAATAGTAGTTGGGGCTGGGCATGCAGGATGTGAAGCTGCTCTAGCAGCTGCTAAACTTTCACTAAAGACATTAATGATTACTATTAGTGTTGAAAGTATAGCTTTAATGCCTTGTAATCCAAATATTGGGGGAACTTCAAAAGGTCATTTGGTTAGAGAAATTGATGCTCTTGGTGGTGTAATGGGCAAGATTATTGATAAGACTTATATACAGTCAAAAATGTTAAATAAGTCTAAAGGACCTGCTGTTCATTCTCTTAGAGCACAAGCAGATAAAAATGATTATTCTTATACTATGAGAAAATTATTGGAAAATACTCCTAATTTATATATTAAGGAAGCAGAAGCAAGTGAAATACTAACTAAAGACAACAAAGTAGTGGGGATAAAGACAAGTTCTGGTGGAATTTTTCCTTGCAAAGCAGTAATTATGTGTACAGGAACATATCTTAATGCAAGATGTATATATGGTGATGTGAGTAGTGATACTGGACCTAATGGTTTAAAAGCAGCTAACCATCTGACAGATTCTCTTAAAGCATTAGATATAGATATGTTTAGATTTAAAACAGGTACACCTGCTAGAATAGATAAAAGAACTATAGATTTTAGCAAGATGATTGAACAAAAAGGTGATGAAAAAATTGTTCCATTTTCTTTTTCTAATAAACCTGAAGATATCAGTAAAGATCAAGTTTCTTGTTGGTTAACGTATACAAATGATAAGACTCATGAGATTATTAATAACAATTTAGACAGATCTCCTATGTTTTCTGGAGAAATTAAAGGTACTGGAACTAGATATTGTCCGTCTATTGAAGATAAGGTATATCGATTTCCTGATAGGGATAGGCATCAAGTATTTATTGAGCCAGAAGGAAATTATACTAACGAAATGTATATATCAGGCTTATCAACTAGTTTGCCAGAAGATACACAAATTGAAATGTACAGAAGTGTACAAGGTTTAGAAAATGCCCATATAGTTAGAAATGGATATGCTATAGAGTATGATCTTATTAATCCCAACCAGCTAAAATCAACATTAGAATTTAAAAATATTGATGGTCTATATAGTGCCGGGCAAATGAATGGTAGTTCAGGATATGAAGAAGCCGCTGCGCAAGGTCTAATTGCAGGAATTAATGCAAGTATGAAAATTCTAAATAGAGAACAATTAGTATTGGATAGATCAGAAGCATATATAGGTGTACTTATTGATGACCTCGTAACTAAAGAAACAAAAGAGCCCTATAGAATGATGACTTCAAGAGCAGAATATAGATTGTTATTAAGACAAGATAACGCAGATCTTAGATTAACTAAGATTGGTTACAAATTCGGTCTAATTGATAAAGATAGATATGAAGAATTATTAATTAAAGAAGAAAAAATTAATAAGGAGATAGAACGACTTAAAAATACTGTAGTTGGTGCAACTGTAGAAGTTCAAGAATTTTTAGAAAATAATGCAAGTGCATCTCTTAAGACAGCATCTACACTTGCTGATTTAATAAGAAGACCGGAATTAAGTTATGAAATTGTTGAACCAATCGATATAAAGAGAAAAGATTTGCCTGAAGATGTTGTAAATCAAGTAAATATAAATATTAAATATGAAGGTTATATAGAGAGACAAATGAAGCAAGTAGAACAATTTAACAAATTAGAAAAGAAATTAATTCCAGTAGATATAAATTACTCAAATATTCCAAGTTTAAGAAATGAGGCAAGACAAAAACTTACTAGTATAAGACCTGTTTCAGTAGGACAAGCTTCTAGAATTTCTGGAGTATCACCAGCTGATATCTCAGTTTTACTTGTGTATCTGAAACAAATAGGGAAATAGTAAGATATATGCTAAGATAGGACAAATATGATGGAAAAAATTGAATTATTAACTAAACTATTTAAAGAAATAGGTATTGAACTAACCAATTATCAGTGTAAGCAATTTCAACAATATTATGAGATGATAATAGAACGTAATAAGGTAATGAATCTTACGTCTATAACAGAATATAAAGAAGTTTTAGTTAAACACTTTATTGATAGTCTTTCTATAATTAGGGTGATTGATTTTAATAAAAATTTAAAAGTTATAGATGTAGGTACAGGGGCAGGTTTTCCTGGTATTCCTTTAAAAATTATTTTTCCTCATCTTGAGCTTGTTTTACTTGATTCTCTTAATAAAAGAATTAAATTCTTAGATGATGTAATTGATGAGCTTGAACTTAACAATAAAGAATTTGGTTCCATAAAAACTATACATGGTAGAGCAGAAGATTTCGGACAAAATCATGATTACAGAGAAAAATTTGATTTATCTGTATCAAGAGCCGTTGCTAACTTATCAACTTTATCGGAGTATTGTTTACCTTTTGTTAAAACTGGTGGTTTTTTTGTTTCTTATAAGGCAGGGAATATTGAGGATGAAGTCAAGGATGCTAAAAATTCTGTAAAAACATTAGGAGGAGAATTCTTAGAAATTAATAGTTTTCAATTGCCTTTATCTGATATAGATAGAAATTTAATTAAAATTAGAAAAAAATCAAAAACTCCTAAAAAATTTCCAAGGAATCCCGGAAAAGTAAAAAACAATCCTATAATTTAGATATTTATATACAGCAGCTTCAAATGTTTCACGTGAAACATTTGAAGCTTTTTTGATTTCTAATATACTTATAAATTAATAAATAATTATTTCAGCTTAATCAATAATAATTGTATCTATATAAATAATTTCAAAGAATATGAAAATAGTCTTAATGTTTCACGTGAAACATTAAGACTAAAAACTTAATATATTTGCTGAATTATTATAATGTATAAAACTTAGAAGAAAATGATCAATAATTCAGAGATATTTAAGTTGTCCAGTATAGATATAAGATATAATACATGATATAATTTATCTAATAAAGATAAATGTACATGGAGATAAAAGGAGGATAACAAGGTGGGTCGTATTATAGCCATTGCTAACCAAAAGGGTGGAGTAGGAAAGACAACTACTGCTATTAATTTATCAGCCTGTTTGGCTGAAAAAGGGAAAAAAGTTTTAATTATTGATGCTGATCCTCAAGGAAATACTACTAGTGGCTTTGGTATAGATAAAAATAACTTAGAAGAAACAATATATGAATTAATTATTGGTAAATCCACACTAAAGGAAGTTATATTAACTGATATATTAGAAAATCTTTCTCTTATACCAGCAAATATTAATCTTTCAGGAGCAGAAATTGAATTAATAGGTATAGATAAAAAGGAATATTTACTAAGGGATGAAATTTATAAAATTAGAGATAACTATGACTTTATAATAATAGATTGTCCTCCTTCTTTAAATGTATTAACTGTTAACTCAATGACTACAGCAGATACAGTCTTAGTACCAATTCAGTGTGAATATTATGCTTTAGAAGGTTTATCTCAGCTAATCCATACAATTACATTGGTAAAAGAGAGATTGAATCCATATTTAAAAATAGAAGGTGTTGTATTTACAATGTTTGATTCTAGAACTAACTTGTCTTTACAAGTTGTAGAAAATGTGAAGGATTTTTTACAACAAAATATATATAAAACTATTATTCCTCGTAATGTAAGATTGGCGGAAGCTCCATCTCACGGATTGCCTATAAATTTATACGATAGTAAATCTGCAGGTGCTGATGCTTATAGAAATCTTGCTGACGAAGTTATAAATTTGGATAAAGATGTTTTGTGATTTATTAACTACATATTGAAGCTAATTATGTTTATAACAATTGATTCAAAAGAAGGTGTATATAATGGCAATTAAAAATAGAGGATTAGGTAAAGGTCTAAAAGAATTAGGTGGAGGACTTGATTCAATCATTCCTAACAATCCAGATTTACCTAAAAATGATAAGGAAGTTTCACGTGAAACATCAATAGATATAAATAGTATTGAACCAAATAAAGACCAACCAAGAAAAGATTTTAATGAGAAGTCTATTTTAGAACTAGCAGATTCTATCAAACAATATGGTATAATTCAACCATTAATATTACAAAAAAATGGCGATATATATAATATAATTGCAGGAGAAAGAAGATGGAGGGCCGCTAAAATAGCGGGTTTAAAGGAAGTTCCAGCAATAATAAAAGAGTATTCAATTGAAGAATCAATGGCTATAGCATTAATTGAAAATATACAGAGAGAAGACCTAAATCCTATAGAGGAAGCGAGAGCATTTCAGAATTTATTAAATGAGTATGATATGACTCAAGAAGAATTATCCAAAAAAGTCTCGAAAAGTAGGACTAGTATAACTAATTCACTAAGACTATTAAAGTTAGATGAAATGGTTCAACAACTATTAATTGAAGAAAAAATATCGACTGGACATGCTAGAGCCTTAATTTCTATAAAAGACAAAGAATTACAATATGAGTTAGCAAATCAGATCATAGATAAAACTCTAAGCGTTAGACAAACAGAGGATTTGATTAAAAACTTGAAAAATAATCAAGAAGAACAAGAAAAATTAAGTAAAAGTAAGGAAATAGTGAAGGATGATTCCTTTATATATAAAGAAATAGAAGATAAAATAGAAATGATTATAGGGAGTAAAGTTAGAATAAAGAATAAAGCTAACAATAAGGGAAAAATAGAGATAGAGTACTACTCCTCAGAAGACTTAGAAAGAATTATTGAGTTGTTTAATATAATTAACCAATAAAATTATTCTATTTTATATAAGAAATATTATATTTAAAATAAAGGAGATAAAATGTTAGAAGCATATGGAATAGATGTAGAATATATAATAATTGGCTTAATTATAGCAACATTAATATTGCTTATAATATCAATTATATTAGTTGTATCTAATATCAGACTTAAAAAAAGATATAAAGCATTTATGGGAGACAGCTCAGGAAAAGCTTTAGAAGAAAGACTTATTTATAGTTTTAGGAATCTAGAAGCAGTTATGGAAGAAAATAAGGCAATTAAAGCAGCCCTAAAGAAGTTAAATAATGATATGCGAGAAAGTTTTACAAAAATTGGAATTGTTCACTATGATGCTTTTGATGAAACAACAGGAAAATTAAGTTTTGTTGTAGCTCTATTGAATGATAGGAATAATGGAGTTATAATAAACTCAGTTTATTCAATAAGAAGTGGTTGTTATGTATATGCTAAGGAAATTATCAATGGTGAATCATATAAAGTTTTAACAGAAGAAGAAAAAGTAGCTTTAGAAGAAGCAAATAAGAATATTATTAATAATTGATATAATAATGAATACTATATATGGAGGTTAAAATGTTAGATATTAAATTACTAAGAAATAATTTTGAAGAAGTAGAAAAAGCTTTATCAAAAAGAAATGAGGACTTTGATTTATCTCAGTTTAAAGACTTGGATAAGAAAAGAAGAAACCTACTAGCAGAAGTGGAATCACTAAAAAGTAAGCAAAACAAGGTGTCTAAAGAAATACCTATTATGAAAAAAGAAGGAAAAGATGTAAAACCAATCTTAGATGAAATGAAAACCTTGTCTTCAAATATAAAAGAATTAGATGTACAAGTAAAAGAAGTAGAAGATGAACTTGATGCATGGATGCTTACTATCCCTAATATACCACATGAAAGTGTTCCAGAAGGTAATTCAGATGAAGATAATGTAGAAATAAGAAAATATTTAGAGCCAACTACTTTTAACTTTGAAGCAAAACCTCATTGGGACTTAGGCAATGATTTGAATATCTTAGATCCAGAAAAAGGCGCTAAAACTACAGGTGCTAGGTTTACATTTTATAAAGGACTAGGAGCTAGGTTAGAGAGGGCCATAACTAATTTTTATTTAGATGTGCATACACAAAAGCATGGTTATGAAGAGGTATTTCCACCATTTATGGTAAGTAGGGAAAGCATGACTGGAACAGGTCAACTTCCAAAATTTGAAGAAGATGCTTATAAAGTATCAGGTGATGGAAAGGAATACTTTTTAATTCCAACAGCAGAAGTTCCTGTTACAAATATGTATAGGAATGATATATTAGATGGTGCAGAACTTCCAATAAAACACGTAGCTTATTCAGCATGTTTTAGAGCAGAAGCAGGTTCAGCAGGAAGAGATACTAGAGGACTAATTAGACAACATCAATTTAATAAAGTAGAGCTTGTAAAGTTTACAAAACCAGAAGATTCCTATGAGGAATTAGAATCCTTAACAAGAGATGCTGAAGAAGTACTGCAAATGCTAGGACTTCCATATAGAGTAGTTAAAATATGCTTTGGGGATTTAGGATTTACTGCAGCAATGAAATATGATATTGAAGTTTGGATGCCTAGTTATAATAAATATGTAGAAATCTCAAGCTGTAGTAATTTTGAAGCATTTCAGTCTAGACGTGCTAATATAAAATATAAAGATAATATTAAAGATAAGGCAAAATACGTTCACACTATAAACGGTAGTGGAGTTGCTTGCGGCCGTACAACAGCTGCTGTATTAGAAAATTTCCAGCAGGAAGATGGTAGTATTGTTGTTCCTGAGGTTTTAAGACCATATATGAATGGGATAGAAATTATAAAATAGAAATTTTATAAAAGTGGTTCTAAGCTAGAATTATTATTAAATAATTTCATATGAATTTTTTTATAAAAACGTAATTAGCAAATATATCTTGTAATAATTATAATTATATGATATAAGTATAAAATGAAATTTAAACTATGGTCAATAAATTAAGATGGGTGGTGGAATGATTATGCATAGTTATTTAAGAGCAATTGGTTTTAGTGAAATTAATGATAGGAAAGAGTTAGACAAGCTATTAAGCATGATCATAGAAAAACCTACAGACAGAAAGACTTATGAAGTACATGATCAAAAGACAATTACTGAAATCTCTAGAAACTTTTCAAAACATGTAGGAATTACAATACGTGGTGAATATGACGATGATGGGACCTTTCGAATGGGACATTACTTTCCCTTTGTTATGAGCCCCTATAAAAGTATAGAAGAAGAAATATCAGTAATTAAGAAAATCGATACAGACGCTTATACAGTAATGTGTGATGATGTGAGAATTGGTGTTTCTCTTATATTTTACTTGCAAAATGTAGTTGATTATTTGTCTGTTGATAAAAGAAACATAAAAGGACGAAAATTTCCAATAAATTTATCCTCTCTTTCAACAAATGGTAAAATATTATTACCAGTCTACCATGATGAAAAACTAAATAAGTCTAACAATGCTGAAGTGCAGTATAGAAGGAATCTAATTGCTGAAGCGAAAAAGGGAAATCAAGATGCTATAGATAGCTTGACAATAGATGATATAGATATATATGCTATGATATCTAGGAGAGCAAAACGAGAAGATATATATAGTATAGTTGAAACTTCATTTACACCATATGGTTCTGAATCAGATAATTATTATGTGTTAGGAACTATTATTGATATGGAAAAAGAGATAAATGAAATAACAAAAGAAGAAATATATATGCTTATAATTAATTGTAATGATATCATAATACCTATAGTATTAAATAAGAATGATTTATATGGTGAGCCCAAAGTAGGTAGAAGATTTAAAGGAAATGTTTGGACCCAGGGTTTTGTAAATTTTACTGGGAAAGACATGTAATTAAATAAAAGATTGGATAGAGTTTAAGCTTAATAAGCCTTATCCAATCTTTTAATAATGTTTTTTAAGTTGACATAAAAAATAGCAAGTGATATTATATATTAATATTTTGAATTTAATAATTTGTCTCTGTAGCTCAGTTGGATAGAGCAGCACCCTCCTAAGGTGAAGGCCGGTGGTTCGAATCCTCTCAGGGACGTTAAAAGCCTAAAAGTTAATACTTTTAGGCTTTTTATATTAAAAATATTTATTAAATTATCTCTTTAAAAGTTATTTCTTCTTCGTTTTCTTCCTCTAGTGTAAAAGAAATATAATATTAGTAAAGATAGGGCTATAAAAATTAAACCCACTGCAACACCAATTACTATTGGTAAATGACTATTATCATTAACTTCTTCAACAATATTACTATCTAGGTTTTCATTCAATTCTTCAACTTCTACATCAGGAGAATTAATATATAAATTATTAAATAAATTATCAGATTCTGTGTTACTAAAGATTATATTTGTTTCTCCAAGTTTATTATCTTCATATGAGTAAACTATAGAACCAATATTATTATAGCCATCTATTAAACTAATAATAGGTTTTAATTGAACTTGTCTATTGGTATCATCTATATTAATACTACTAGGAAGGATAATTTTACCATTTTCACTTATTCTTAAAGGGCTATTTGATAAATTAAAAAAGGAAGGATATTTAGTAAAAAAATCTATGCCACTATCATAAGGATTACTATTATCTATGTTATATGACTTAAAACTTTCAAATGCGTAGTCTAGCAAAGTAGCGGTATCACTATATTGGGAACTTCTATTAGGACAATCCATAACTACTGAAATTAAGGTCATTCCATTTTTTTCTGCAAATGTAACTAAGGTATGTCTAGAAATACTTGTCCAACCAGTTTTCCCTCCAATTGCACAATCATAATTAAGATCACCTTTAATAAATTTATGGTGATTTGCTAAGTACCTAGTTTCCTCTTGAATATTGGTCGGTGGTATATTATAAGTACGAGTACTAGTAATTTTTCTAAACTCTTCATTTTGTATAGCAGCTCTAGAGATAACAGCCATGTCATGTGCTGTTGTATAGTGATTTGGATCAGGCAAACCATGGGGATTGAGAAAATTAGAGTTAGTGGCTCCTAACTCCTTAGCTCTATTATTCATCAGTTCCGAAAATGAAGAAATGTCACCAGCTATATGTTCAGCAACAGCATGAGAAACCTCGTTAGCAGAAGCTAGCATAATGCCATATAGACATTGTTCCATTGTTAGCTCTTCACCAACATCAATCCCAATTCTACTACTATTAAGATCTACATCAAACACAGCTTCATGAGAAAAGACAACAGTCTCATTCATTGTAGAATTTTCAAGAGCGATTAAGGTGGTTAAAACTTTAGTAATACTTGCTGGAAAAAAGTTTTCATCTATGTTTTTACCGTACAATATAGATCCTGTTTCTGCATCCATTACGATACCAGCATTAGAGTCGATAGAAGGAAAATTCTCAGACCATTTGGAATAATAGGTTTGAGAAGTAGTAGCTTCTTCATCAGTATTATCAACAGTTTGTGCATTTATTATATTAAAATTACCTATAAAAAGTATAAAAGCTATAATCAAGGTAATAGATTTTTTCATATTAAACTCCTTCAAAAAGGTACAAATACATAAATTTGTACATAATATTCCAAAACATTATACTCATTATAAAATAATTTTCTTAATGTATCAAGGTATTATTAAAGAAACGAAGAAAATCTTTAGTAATGAAAAACCAATTTATAGGTTGCTTGCATATAGATAATATAAGGCTTACTATAATCTTATTAGTAATGTATAATAAGTATATATAAAAGGTGATAATGTGTTAGGCTTAATAAAAAGAAAGATTGCTAGAATAACGGGATCTAATATATATTTAAATAAAGAGATAATGTGTTTAAGACGGTCTTTGATAGAAATAAATCAAATTATAAATTGCTTGAATAAAGGCAAGAAAAGAAAGAAATAATATAGGTAAGATAAAACAAGGTCTAATAAAAAATTAAAGTTTGATTATACAAAAGATTAATGATATTATAAACTATCTACAATATATAAGAATTTAAGGAGGAACATTATGGAATACAAATTTACAGATGATAACTTTGAACAAGAAGTTTTAAAATCAGACAAGCCAGTATTAGTTGATTTCTACGCAGATTGGTGTGGACCATGCAGGACTATGGGACCAGTTATAGAAGAATTAGCAAATGAATACCAAGGTAGAATAAAAATAGGGAAAATAGATGTTGATGAAAATCAAACTTATAGTACAAAATATAAAGTAATGACTATACCTAATATGATTTTCTTTAAAGATGGCGAAAAAGTAGATCAAGTTATTGGTGTAATTTCTAAGGATCAACTTGTTGAAAAACTAGATCAATTACTTTAAGTAGGAACAAACAATATAAGTTTATTATATTAATGGTTTATAAAGAATATAAAATGTCATTCTTGATGTATAGATAAGTCTTAATTTAGATATTGAGACTTTGTAACATTAAGGATGACAAATTTTAATATCTTAAACAATAATCAAATTTATTTATTAAATAGCTTGCAAAAACAATTTTAAGGGTATATAATACTTTTTGTGATTAAATACTAAATAAAAGTATGCGCCTCTAGCTCAGTTGGCAGAGCACCTGACTCTTAATCAGGTTGTCCAGGGTTCGATCCCCTGGAGGCGCAGTTTAAAGGTTCC
>CAZXSM010000027.1:14460-24937 GCA_964643255.1 uncultured Lachnospiraceae bacterium | reverse complement strand
AAATGCAAACTGGAGTGATTTGGTTTGCTTTTTTTAAAAACATTTTACTTATGATGCAATAAAAATGATATTAACTGCGTTATATTATTAGAAGGAGTTGAAAAAATGCTCTTATTTTCCTTTGTATTTGAAGATAATATTGATTCTTCGAATCAATACAAAACTAAAACAACAAATAAAAAATACAGTAATAAAGGTCCCAAAAAGGACCAAGACAGCAGTGTTATAGATGAATCATTATTTGAGCGTATTGGCAATGATGATATGGCTGCCTTAGAAGAACTGTATCACCAGACAGAACGCACTTTATATGCCTATATTCTATCAAATGTAAAAGACCATGATGAAACTCTTGATTTAATGCAAGAAACCTACATAAAAATCATGTCTGCAGCACATTTATATAAGCCAATGGGTAAACCTCTGGCTTGGATGTTTACTATTGCTAGGAATTTGTATATATCAAAATTAAGAAAAGAGAAAAGAAATATCTATATTGATTCAGAAATAATTGAAGGTGATTTGAAATTTTCATATGTTAAGGATTATGAAGATAGGTTAGTCTTAGAAACAGCTCTTGAGATTTTAGATAAAGAAGAAAGAGAAATTGTTTTATTATATGCTGTTTCAGGTCTTAAACACAAAGAAATTGCAGCAAACCTTGGACTAAAGCTTTCTACAACCCTTTCTAAATATCATAGGGCACTTAAAAAGATAAGAAACTACTTTAATGAAGGAGGTGTAGGGTTTGGAGAATAAGAAAATATTAGATAGTATAAAAAAATCTATTAATGATGCACCAATTGATATTTTAGATAATATTAAGAGTGCTAAAGTGGCCAAGATGACAAAACATGATAATATTACAAAAATGGATTATGAAGTTGATCCTAACATAGAAGACAAAGAAAGGCCTTCCTCAAATATTATAAGTTTTCCTAAAAGAAAAACAATTCTATCTCTAGCCTCTCTAGTAGCAGTGTTTATGCTAGTGTTTGTTGGGTATTACCAGTTTAGAGTACCTGATAGCCAGATATATCTTGATGTAAATCCTAGCATTTCCATAACTACCAATAAAAGAGATAAAGTAATAGAACTAGAAGCTATAAATGAAGATTCTATTAGTATAGTAAAAGGCATTGATTATAAGAATAAAGATATAGATGAGGTTACTGAAGAAGTTCTTCAAGCCCTAGCTGTAGACTTAACAATTGATTCTACTTATGTCGATGATGATAAGTCAGTTCTGCTATTATCAGTATATAATAATAATTCTAATAAAAGAGATTTACAGGCAGAAAGATTAGATAAACTCGTAAGAGAAAAGATTGATTCTTATAACTTACATCCTGTTATATTAACCCAAACTATTGATAAGACTAACACAGTAGAGAAATATGCTGAAGAACATGGCATATCAGTTGGCAAGATGACATTCATAAGGAATTTAATTATACTTAATCCCATGTTAAAAACCGAGGATTTGGTTCAACTGTCTCTATATGAATTACTGGAGATTTCAATTAATACAGGTATAGATATTGATTCTATAGTAAATAGTGGAAATGATGATAGGGTTAACATCCAACCTAGCCAAGAACCTAGCCAAGAACCAAGTCAAGAACCAAGTCAAGAACCAAGTCAGGAACCGACTGAAGATTCTAATAAGGAATTAACAGAAGATGTTAGTCCAACAGAAACAACACGACCTAGCCAGACTGAAGATAGTGGGGATAAGGATGGAAGGAGACCTATTAGTTTAGAAGAAGCTAAAAGAATAGCATTATCAGAAACCAATGGCGGACAAATCGTAGATATTGATATAGATGATGACGTATATGAATTTGAGATTGTAAATGGCAGAAGAGAATATGAAATTGAGATAAGTCTCTATGGTGATTTAATCAAATTAGAGATGGATACAGTAGATATTGATGACGATGATGACGACGACGATGATTACGATGACGATTAATTTTAAAATAGATGCAATAAAAATGACTTTTCGAACGTTATCTTATTACAAAGGGAAATAACAGTATTTTAAAAACTATAAAAGACCCCAAGGAGGATTAAGAATTATGATAACGATAAAAAATAAAAAAATAGGAATAGGTCTAATGGGCCTAGTAGCACTTGCAATTATATTGTTTGTAGGAGTACAGTTTAATAAAGCAGCTTATACATTCAAGTTGGATGTAAACCCAAGTATAGAAATAGTATCAACTAAACTTGATAAGGTATTACAAGTTAATCCATTAAATGATGATGCAAAGGAAATGTTGAAAGACTTTAGAATAAAGGATAAAGACTTAGAAGATACAATCGAAGACCTAGCTGACTTAATGGTATTATCTGGGTATATATCAGGTGGCAAAGATAATATTGTAATGATAACTGTAGATGATAAAACTAAAGATAGCAAAATAGTTGATAAACTTAACCAAGCAATTAAGGCATACTTAGAAAACAAGCAAATTGAGGCTACTATACTTAATCAATCAATTTCTAAAGAGTTAGATAATAATAATACAGGTAGTGAATTGCTTGCAAAGAAACTCCATGGATTAGATGATATATTAAGCTATGATGACCTTGAAAACATGACAATTAAAGAACTATTTGAATTAGCAGAGGCAAGAAATATTGATCCTAGCAAATTATTTTCTAATATCTTAGCATTAGACGATTTAAAGGATAGTAATGATGAAGTATCAAATGCAAGAGAGTATATTGGAGACGATAAGGCAAAAGAAATTGCTTTAGAAATAGTAAATGGGCAAATAATTAAGTTTGAATTAGACGATTTTGACGATGATAATCCAGAGTATGAAATTGATATAATCTCAAATGGTTTTAAATATGAGATAGAGCTAGATGCATACACAGGTAAGTTAGTTAGCTATGACAAAGATAAAATTGATGATGATAAACTAGATAAGTTAACTTCAGAAACGACTTCTCGTATAAGCATAGAGGAAGCACAGTCTATAGCTTTAGAAAAGACAGGTGGTGGGACAATAGTTAAGTTTAAACTAGACGATGATGAATATGAAGTTGAGATAATAAACGGCACCACAGAGTATGAATTAGAGATTAATGCCTATACAGGTAAAATAATCAAATTTGAAAAAGACTATGATGGTGACTATAAAGATTCCCCATCAATTGAGACAACAGCAGCAACTGAATCAAAGACTACAGCTCCTAAAGCTACTACTGCAAGTAAATCTATAAGTGCAGATCAGGCAAAGAAAATAGCCTTAGATAAAACAGGTGGTGGAACAATAGTTGATTTTGAACTAGATGATGGTAAATATGAAATTGAAATAGAAAATGGTAACAAAGAATATGAAATCGAAATTTCAGCTTCTACTGGAAAAATAATTAAGTTTGAAATGGACTATGATGATGATTATAAAGATTCCTCTGCAAGTAAATCTATAAGTGCAGACCAAGCAAAGAAAATAGCCTTAGATAAAACAGGTGGTGGAACAATAGTTGATTTTGAACTAGATGATGGTAAATATGAAATTGAGATAGAAAATGCCAATAAAGAATATGAAATCGAAATTGATGCCATTACTGGCGAAATTATTGATTTCGAAGTAGATGATGATTAAGAATTTTGATAAAATAATCCCCTAATTCCTATGGAATTAGGGGATTATTGTTCTAAGCTTTACAAAGATGCTGAATAGAGTTTCTATGCATTTAGATTATTTTCAAATTATATGTTTTGTTTGATTTGTTATATATGGTATAATTAAATGGTATATAATATTGATATTAAAGAAAAAAAGGAGGCGTTACATGTACAATTTGTTAATAGGTGGTGCAGCTGGTCAAGGTATTGATACAACAGTTGATATGTTAGAGAAATTTCTTAAGAAATCTGGTTACTTTGTTTATACAATAAGAGATTTCATGTCACGAGTTCGTGGCGGACATAATTTTTCTATTGTACGTTTTAGCAATGAAGAAATCAACTCACATAGCAATGTTCTTGATGGCATAATAGCACTGAATGACGAAACTATATTATTACATAAGGATGAACTAAGAGATAATGGATTTATTCTAAGTGATTCAAGCATTAAGACAGACGATCCTCGTGCTATAAGCTTAAATATGAACGAAATGGCTAAAGAGATTGGTAACCCTAGGGTAGCAGGAAGTATATCCATAGGTGTAGTTCTAAAACTTTTTGGCGAAAACATAGATAATGCCGAAGAAGTTATGAGAACATCTTTAAAAGAAGAGTATGTAGGAATAAACGTAGAGGCCATTAAACTTGGATTTGATAGCGTCGAAAGTAAATATAAAAAACTACAAGGCAATTATAGTGACCATATGATAATTTCTGGTAATCAGGCACTAGCCTTAGGGGCACTTGCGGGAGGTCTTAAGTTTTACTCAGCCTACCCCATGTCTCCATCCACATCAATTATGGAATATTTAGCATCTAAAAGCAAAGAAACAGGAATTGTTGTGGAACAAGCAGAAGATGAAATAGCAGCAGCCAACATGGCAATTGGAGCTTCGTTTGCAGGAGCAAAGGCTATGACAGGAACTTCAGGAGGCGGCTTTTCTCTAAAGGTAGAATCAATAGGACTGGCAGGGATTGCAGAAATTCCAGTTGTTTATGTTAATGTTCAAAGACCTGGACCAGCTACTGGACTACCTACAAGAACAGAACAAAGTGATTTGAAATTTGTTATATCTGCTTCTCAAGGTGAGTTCCCAAGAATGGTAATAGCGATAAGGAATCAAGAGGATGCCTTTTATCAAACTGCTAGAGCCTTAAATATGGCAGAAAAATATCAAATTCCAGTAATTATATTAAGTGATCAATATATTGCAGATGGAACATCAACAATAAATCCATTTGACATAAGTAATATTACAATAGAAGAACCATCAACAGGAGAAGATATCCAAGGGGAATACTTGAGATATCGTTACTCAGAAGATGGAATTTCAAAAAGACTTATACCTGGAAAAACAAATCATCTTGTTGCTGCTGATAGTGATGAGCATGATGAAAGAGGATGGATTACAGAATCTGCCGAAACTCGAGTTAAAATGGTAGATAAAAGAATGAAGAAGTTAGAAAAGCTTCAAGAAGAATTACAAGAGCCAGTATTTATAGGTGAAGAAGATTGTAATACCTTATTAATCGGTTGGGGTTCAACCTATGGACCAATAAAGGAAGCAATCTCAAACCTAAACAAGACAGGAAATGATAAATACGGAGCCTTAGTTTTTGGTGATATTTATCCCCTACCAAGAAAGAAACTAGAAGAAAAAGCAAAAGGCGCAACCAATATTATAAATGTAGAACAAAATGCTACTGGCCAACTAGCAGGCCTTGTTAGAGAAACAACAGGAATAACTTGCACAGATAGCATATTGAAATATGATGGTAGACAAATAACTGGTGAAGAGATAGTAGATGAAATTCTAAAGGGAGGTAGTAGATAATGACTAAATTCAAAACATTTGAAACTGCATGGTGTCCAGGGTGTGGTAACTTTGCCATACTAAGCGCATTGAAAACTGCCTTAGAAGAACTAGGAAAAGAACCTCATGAAGTATTAATGGCAGCTGGTATTGGTCAGGCTGCAAAAACTCCTCAATATATTAGTGCAAATAGTTTTTGCGGTTTGCATGGAAGGTCACTTCCTGCAGCTGTAGCAGCTAAGATTGCCAATGAAGACCTAACTGTTATTGTAAACACAGGTGATGGGGATTCTTATGGTGAGGGAGGTAATCATTTCTTACATAATATACGTAGAAATGTTGATATCACACACTTTGTACATAATAACCAAATATATGGTCTAACAAAAGGTCAGGCATCTCCAACAACAGCAGCAGGGCAAGTTACACCTGTTCAAACTGATGGAAATCTTAGCCAACCAATTAACCCCTTAGCAGTGGCTATTGTTTCAGGTGCAGGTTTTGTTGCTAGAGCCTTTAGCGGGGAACAAGACCATCTTGTTTCTATAATGAAAGAAGCAATAAATTATCCTGGCTACGCAATAGTTGATATTTTTCAACCTTGTCCATCATTTAATAAAATCAATACATATAAATATTATAATGATAGAGTGTATAAACTAGATGAAAGCTATGATCCATCTAATAAAATGATGGCAATTGAAAAAACAATGGAATCAGATGATTCTCTTCCAATAGGGATATTTTATAAAGAAGACAAACCAAACTTCCATGATAAACACGAAGTATTATCACAAGGTAAGCCATTACTAGATATTAAGCCTGATAAAGAAGTAATTAATAGCTTAATAAAAGAGTTTGTTTAGGGTTTGGAGCTTGTTAGCAAACATGAAAATCTATTTATACAATAGGAATAATTAATCTAGAATTTTAAAAGGGCTTTCCACAATAAAGTGGGAAGCCTTTTAAGGTTGTTAAATAGTAAAAAATATATAAAAACATACCAAATAGTATGATAAGATAAAGATAAGATATAGAGGTATAAACTAAATTAGTTGGAAAGGAGATTATTATGCGAGTAATTATAATAGGAGCAGTTGCAGCAGGAACATCCGCTGCAACAGAAATAAGAAGAAACCATAAAGATGCAGAAATAGTAGTATATGAAAAAGATAAATATATTTCATATGTAGGATGTGGAATGCCGTATTATATTAGTGGTGAAATTGATGAAGTTGAAGGAATTGTTCCAAGAGGTCCTGAAAACTTCAAGAAAAATAGAGATATTGATATCTTTATAAGCCATGAAGTAATGTCAATAAATTCAGATGAAAAAACTATTATGGTTAAAAACCTTGTAACAGATCATGTCTTTCAAAATTCATATGACAAACTTATAATATCAACAGGAGCAGTAGCAAAGGTTCCTAGAATAAAAGGTATTAATCAAAGCAATGTATTTATATTAAGAAATATTAATCATATGAATAAAATTAATTCATTTATAAAAAATGAAAAACCAAAGAAGGCAGCAGTTATAGGTGGTGGTTTCATTGGATTGGAAATGGCAGAGAGCTTTAAAAACCTTGGCATGGAAGTTTCTATAGTTGAAATGTTTTCAATTTCAAAGGGTATAGATAGTGAATTAACTCCAATTATTGAGGACCATTTAAAAGAAAATGATGTAAAAGTGTACTCCAACACATCAAGTGAGGAAATAAATGATAAGGGTATAGTTCTAGGAGATGGTAGAAGTGTAGAGGCTGATATAGTTTTACTTGCGACAGGGGTAGAAGCAAATGTTGATTTGGCTAAAAAAGCAGGAATAGAACTTGGAGAAAGTGGTGCTATAAAAGTTGATAAATATATGCAGACAAACATAAAAGACATCTACAGTTGTGGGGATTGTACTGAAGTTTACAATAGAGTAACTGGTAAGAATATGTATAGACCTCTTGGCACAACAGCTAACAAAACAGGGATAATTGCAGGTAGCAATATTAGTGGCAAAGAAGTAGAATTCAAAGGGGTTTTAGGAACTGGAATTTATAGAATATTCGACCTGACTGTTGGACAAACAGGATTAAACGAAGAGGAAGCTAAAGAACAAGGCTATGACTATGTTACTGCAACAAGCCATAACTTAAATAAACCACAATTTATGGGTGGGAAACCTATAGTTATTAAACTTGTGGCTGATAAAAAGGACGGAAGATTATTAGGTGGACAGGTAATTGGTTATGAAGGTGCAGATAAGAGACTTGATGTGATAGTAGCAGCAATAACCTTAAATGGAAAGGCAGAAGATTTAATGTATATGGATCTTGCTTATTCGCCTCCATATTCTGCTGCTAGGGATCCGATTTATTATGCAGCAGTTAAACTACTAGCAGCTTTAGGAAAACAAGAAAAATAAGAAATATTAGATAACATTTAATAGATAAAATTTCATTTTTATTAATAAATATACATTTAAATCAAATAATTTCTTTACATATTTTTCTCAAGGGTGTAAAATACTTTAAATAGAAAGCTTATAAATGAAAATATAAATATGAAAAATAGTAAGGGAGATATTCAAATGAAGAAGAAAAACATAATCATAATAGGTGCAGCTGGCCGTGATTTTCATAACTTCAATACAGTTTATAGGGATAACGACCATTATAATGTGGTGGCTTTTACAGCAGCTCAAATACCAGATATAGATGGCAGGAAGTATCCAGCAGAATTAGCAGGAAGCTTATATCCTGAGGGAATAACGATTTATTCACAAGATAAAATAGAAGAATTAATTAAAAAATTTAATGTTGATGAATGTGTTTTTGCATATAGTGATGTAAACTATCAAGATTTAATGAACATTTCTGCAATTGTTAATGCAGCCGGAGCGGATTTCTCTCTTTTAGGTCCTAAAAATACTCAGGTAAAAAGTACTAAGCCAGTAATTTCAGTTTGTGCTGTACGTACAGGAGCAGGCAAAAGTCAAACTTCTAGAAAAGTTATTGAGTTATTAATGGAAAAGGGACTTAAGGTTATAGCAATTAGACACCCAATGCCTTACGGTGATTTAGTAGCTCAAAAAGTACAAAGGTTTGCAACAGTAGAAGACTTGAAAAAACACAAATGCACAATTGAAGAAATGGAAGAATATGAACCTCATGTAGAACGTGGTAATGTTATTTATGCTGGTGTTGATTATGAAGCAATACTTCGTGAAGCTGAAAATGATCCTGACGGTTGTGACGTGATATTATGGGATGGTGGAAATAATGACTTCTCATTCTATAAGGAAGACTTGGCAATAACTATAGTAGATCCTCATCGTCCAGGCCATGGACTAAGCTATTACCCAGGAGAAGTAAGTTTAAGACTAGCTGATGTAGCGGTAATAAACAAGGTTGATAGCGCTAGCCAGGAAGGCATTGCAACAGTTGAAGAAAATATTAGTAAAGTAAATCCAAATGCTCTTGTTATTAAAGCAGATTCCAAGATAAGTGTAGATAATCCAGATATAATAAGAGGTAAGAGAGTATTAGTTGTTGAAGATGGGCCAACTTTAACTCATGGTGAAATGAGTATTGGAGCAGGTACAGTTGCAGCTGAAAGAGCTGGTGTGGAAGAACTAGTTGACCCACGTCCTTATACAGTTGGAACATTGAAAGATACATTTGAGAAATATCCAAATATCGGTCAATTACTTCCTGCAATGGGATATGGTGAACAACAATTAAAAGATCTTGAAGAAACAATTGATAGAACTGAGTGTGACGCTGTTATTATTGGAACTCCTATTGATTTAAGTAGGGTTATTAATATCGATAAGCCATATACACGTGTACATTACGAATTAGATGAAGTATCTAGTCCAAACCTTGAAGATGTAATTAATGATTTTGTAAAAGAGCATAAGCTTGGATAATAATTGTTAAATATGGAAACAATTAATAATGATTAAAGCATTCGGAGTTGCTTTAACATATAAGTATATTAATAAAACCACTAACTTTTTGGGGTCACTATAGTGTACAGGACTCATAAAGTTAGTGGTTTTTTGTTTTTAGAGATCTAGTTATAAGTTATATACCTAAGTCAAATTCCACCTCATAAAAGTTTATTGGAGAATCTTTATTACTTTTACATAATTAAGAGATTATGTTATCCTTAGAAAAACTAGTTTATCTTTATGAACTAATAATATAAAAATTATTTAAAGTATTTTCATATAAAAAGATATAATAAATAACAAATTAAGTAAGGAGCTTATAGCTTATGGGCTATCATACAGAAATAAGAAAAGTTATAACTGACAGGGGAAAAATAGAATACCAATTGACAAGAAAACCGGTAAAAAACATTAATCTTCGTATTAAGCCAGATGGAAAAGTGTATGTATCTGCTAACAAGAGTGTTGATACAAGATTTATAGATGATTTAATGAAACAAAAAAAGGATTTTATAATAAATGCCTTAGAAAAATATGAAGAAAAACGCAAGAACTCTGTTTCAATGGAGAAGAAATATATTGATGGTGAATTCTATAAAATATTGGGGAACAAGCTAAGCCTAAAAATATTAACTGGGGATAAAGAGTCTGTAACTTATAATCATGAACATATATATCTTACTCTTAAAGAAGAGAACAAAGATAAGAAAGATATAAAGCAAGATCTAATTAACCAATGGATGCAAAATTTAATGGTTGATATAATTAGTGAGAAATGCCAAGAAACATATAAAAGGTTCAAAGAAAAGTACGATATTAAACAACCTAATAAGATAAGGATTAGGTATATGACATCTAGATGGGGTTCTTGTAGACCTAGGACGGGAAACATGACATTTAATAGTAAACTTATTGAAGGGCCAATTGAATGTATTGAATACGTTGTAATTCATGAATTTGCCCATCTTATTCATCCTAATCACTCAAAGGATTTTTATAACCTAATTGAAGAATTTATGCCAGATTGGAAGAAATGGAAGAAAGAATTAGAATATATATGATTGCTTA
>CAZXSM010000027.1:0-14360 GCA_964643255.1 uncultured Lachnospiraceae bacterium | reverse complement strand
TAGAATATGAAGATGTATACGAATTTCAAACCAACATAATGTCTGAAGCGGTTCCATTTTTTAAGGATAGTAAGTTTTGGAAGGAACTTACTAAAGAAGAAAAAGATGATGTATTTAAGGCGCCATATCTTTCTAGTTGGGTACAAAATAATGATGTATCAAGTATCAAGGACATTGATATTTCTATGTTTTTATATATGAACTTAGAGATGTTTGAAGATGTTTATTCAAATGAAGGTTCACTCAATTGTGAACTACAATCATTAGAAAACCATAGCTTTCGAAATTCCACATGGAAAGAGAAAATTGATATAAAACTTGAAGATATTTTATTTCTAATAGAAAACACAGGTTTTTCTGCGAGTAAAAAGTTTGAAATAATAAAAATATACATAGATTCTGAGAGAATCTACAAGGAGTTTCAAGATAAAATTGGAGCTTGTGAGGAAATAGTAAAAAAATATTATTACTTAGTTGAAGATAGGTTTAATAGAATTGTTAACAATTTTAAAGCAGACAAAGATACTAAAAAATTTTTAGCAATGGCTAATGTGATGTCTCTTAAAGATCTTTATTCAAAAGAAATAATAGTTAGATTTTCTAGTATTCAATATAATGGTGGGGGCTTTAGACTTTCTTATAAAGAAAGTGTAAAGACTAAAATTATTATTGGGATAATGTTATTTGATCTATGTGATTACTCTATGTCTTTTGAAGATTCTAAGGATAAAATAATAGAGGAATGTAAAGCAATTGGTGATGAGACAAGATTTACAATACTTAGTCGCATTTCCGAAAGACCATATTATGTTAAAGAGCTAGCAGATGAAATGGATTTAACTTCTGCTTCTATTTCACATCATTTATCCATATTATTTCAAGCAGGTTTTATAGAGCCAACTGTTAAGGATAGAAAAACTTATTATAATATTAAAGAAGAGGCCATCATAGATTTAGGCCAAAAGTTAATAAGTATGGGAAATAGCTTAAAACAGCCAACTCAACCAGGGGTTGAGTGAAAACACAACTAATAGTTGCGCTAAAAAGCCCTAATACAACTAATGATATATTAACCAATTTTCCTTTCTACTATACAATTAAGTCAGAAATTCACTAAGACAATTAAATCAAATAAAACAAGGAGTGTGATTACACTATGGCAATAACATTAGGACAAAAGATTTCAACGTTAAGAAAAGAAAAAGGAATCACTCAAGAAGGATTATCAGAAAGACTAGGTGTTTCACCACAAGCAGTTTCTAAGTGGGAAAATGATATATCTTCTCCAGATATAAGTTTACTAGTAGTATTAGCTGAGATTTTAGGAGTTAGTGTAGACCAACTATTATCAAGGGAAGAAAAGAAAACGGTTCATCTTGTACCCGAAGAAGAACGTAAAAAAGTTGAAGACATGATGCTTCGTATAATAATAAATTCTGCTGATGGCGATAAGATTCGTGTAAATCTTCCAATGTCATTAGTTACAGCAGGTTTAGAACTAGGAATGGAAATGCCTCAAGTTTCAGGCAATGAAAATTTAAAAGATATTGACCTTTCGAAAGTCATTGAAATGGTAGACAAGGGTGTAGTAGGAAAACTTGTTGAAATGGAAAGTGCTGAAGGCGATATAATTGAGATAGAGGTAGAATAAGGTGAAGATAAAAATAAACTCTAAAGGAAAAAATATAAATTTAATTTTCCCTAATAGGTTGTTTTTCAATTGGTTTACTGCCTGGATTGCAGCTAATGCTATTAATAATAATAGCGATGACTTTCCTAATAAAAATATAAGAGCAAGAGATTTAAGGAACTTTTTTGATGAATTAAATCGTGTAAAGAAGAAGCATGGTAATTTAAAAATAGTAGATATTGAGAGTGCTAATGGTGATATTGTAAAGATCACATTGTAATATATCTTTAACTATTAGCTATGTAGAAAGGTAATAGGGTATGGTGGAGACAAATACAATAAACAAGACACAAGACAATATGGTCAGGCGATTAAGAGATCCTGAATTTAGAGAGGCTTATCTACATCCTAGGAAACGAACAAGAGGAGAAATATTAAAAAGATTATATAAGCCAGTATTAAAGAATAAAAAGATAGTAGCCGCTCAGATAATATACGCAATTGCCGGTGGCTTAATTCCAGTAATCAGCGCATTTGTAATGAAGTTCATAGTAGAATCTATAGAAACATTAACAGGACAAAATGTAAGCACTATTGGAGAAACAAGCTCAATGCTTACTACAATAATAATATATTGCATAATTTTTCTTGTACTCAGTACAGTGACAATCCAAATTGAAACAAGAACATATACATGGTTTATGAATCTGCGGATAAAGGAAATGAGCAAACTTTTCCATAAGTTGACTAAGATAGAATTAGGTTTTCGGGAAGATGCAGCATTTCTTAACTCTGTTGGAGATGTTACTTCTGCTATAAGTAATAATAACGGTGGCATGGAAGGTATTTACCATGAAACATTTACAATAGGAAAATCTGTGGTGGCTATCATAATATTAAGTATAATTTTAGGCAGGATAAATATTTTAATTCCTATAATATCCCTGGTATCAATTATTATTAATGCATACTATAAGTATTCTTATAGTTCATACCATCACGGAATGATGCCTAAGTTTCAGGAGGTTTCTAGAAAGCAAAATCGTGTTAATCAGATATCAATGGATTTTAATTTTGGCAAAGATATAAGAGTATATAAGATGGGCGGATCCTTTGCAAATCTTACTAATAAACTAATTTACAAGAAAAAGAAGTTACAAAAGAAATTAAAAATTAAAAATGCAAAGACAACAGTCCCTGTATCTATTGCTCTTGTACTTATTGATATTGGAATTGTGGCTATTCTAGTATATAACTTTTTTAATGGCCAAATAGATTTATCTACTTTTGTAATGATACTTAGTATAGTAGGAATATATAGCTTCCAACTTAAAGAAATCGGAAGGGTGATTGCTTTTGTATATGAAGAATCAATGTATCTAGATTATTATTATGACTTTTTAGATGCAGATTTAGTGAGGGAAGGTGGAGATGACTTTCCTGAAGACTTAAAAGATAAAGTTGATATTGAATTTATAGACATATGGTTTAGGTACCCTGGTTCAGAAAACTGGGTCTTAGAGGGACTTAACCTACATATTAAACATGGTGAAAGTATAGCTTTAGTAGGTATAAATGGAGCAGGGAAAACAACATTAATAAATCTTTTAACAGGCCTATACCAACCAGAAAGAGGTCAAATTAAAATTGCAGGAAGAGATATATCTACCCTCTCAAAAGATGCTTTAAATGACCTGATAGCAGTAGTCTTACAAGAAATCCAACCAATAGCATTAACAATAGGTCAGAATGTTGCAGTAGCCAATGAGGATATAAATGAAAAACTTGTGGAAGAATCCCTTAAGAAAGCAGGGCTTTGGGGAAAGGTTCAGTCTTATCCAAAGGGAATGGATTCAATGATGTTAAGAGTTATAGAAGACGATGGAGTGGTTCTATCAGGTGGAGAAAATCAAAAACTTGCTATTGCAAGGGCTTTATATAAAGAAAATGCAGAAATTTTAGTTCTAGATGAACCAACATCTGCCTTAGATGCTATAGCAGAAGAACAAATTTATAAGGATTTTGAAAGCTTAATTAGCGGCAAAACTTCTATATTTGTTTCTCATAGACTTGCTTCTACTAGGTTTTGTGACAGGATTGTTCTATTAGATGGAGGCAAGATAAGCCAAGTTGGAACCCATAAAGAACTAGTTAATAGACCTGGTTTGTATAAGGAAATGTATGATACCCAAGCAAGTTACTATAAAGATGAAGAAAAGAAAGAGCAAATAGAAACTTTGCAAATGGATTATAAAAAGGGAGGAGGAAGGAAAATTTATGAATAAGACAAAAAGCACAAATCAAATCTCAATAAGAAAAACCTTCTTTTCCCTGTTTCATCTAGCATTAAAACTAAGGCCACAGTTGTTGTTAGTAACCCTTGTATCAGGATTATTAAGATCTAGCAACACCTTGCTAACTATCTGGATACCTAAAATAATATTAGATGGATTTGATAAATCTTGGCCAGGGATGAAGTTTGTTCAAGTTCTAATAGTTTTAGCTTTTTCAAAGCTATTATTAAATTACTTTGAAGAAGTAGTTATTCAAATATCTAACCATGAACAAAATTTGTTTAGAGATAGAGTTATGTTAGAATTTTCTCAGAAGGTTACTAAAGTAAAGTATGAAGTCCTAGAAGATCCTGAGGCTCTCGATTTAAAAGAACGAGCTATGGCTCCAATTGATTATGGTTACATACAAGGTATATTTAATAATTTTATTGGAATATTTTCATCAATCCTTACAATAGTAGGAATTGTGGCAATCTTAATAAACTTTAGTGTGCCAATATTTCTTATAATGACAATAATTTCAGTTATTGCTTTATTAATTGAAGGTAAGCTTTCTAGACTTGTAATTGAACTACAACAAAGATTAGTACCTATTAATAGAAGATATAATTATTATGTTGGAGTACTAAATGATGAGATCCATCAAAAAGAACATCGTTTATATAATTTATCTGATGTAGTTGTTGATAAACTTATAGGATATAATAATGAAATGATAGTGGAAATGCAACAGGTTTATATAACAATGGGGAATGCACAAACAACATCTGCTTTTATTAATGTATTCTCTAGATTCATCCTATATAGCTATGCAGGCTTAAGAGTCTTAGGCTTTCTAGGAAGTAAAATTGGTCTTGGTGATTTTTCAATATTAGTTGGTGCTAATGAAAATTATAGTAACAACTTGAAAACATTAGGCGCTAATACCATTGAAACATTTAACATGATAAAGGTTATAGAACCAGTTATGCAGTTCTTAGAATTAGAAGAAATGGATAAGACTGAAGGAAGTCAAAAACCAGGCAGGTTAAAAGAACTTAGCTTTGAAAATGTATCATTTGCCTATCCAAAGACTGATAAGAAGATATTAGATAAGATTAGCTTTACCCTTAAAGAAGGCGAAATTTTAGCCATTGTAGGAAGAAATAATGCTGGGAAATCAACTATAGTAAAACTAATATGCAGGCTATTTGAACCAGATCAAGGAAGGATACTTTGGAATGGAGTAGATATTAGGGAGTTTTCCTACTCTGATTATCTAGATGAGCTTGCTTGTGTATTTCAAGACTTCAAATTATTTCCTCTTAGGATATGGGAAAATGTAGCAAGTACTTGGAGTGAGGCTGATATAGACACTAAAGAAAACACAGTTCCGCCAAACCTAGAAGATGAAATTAAAGGGGTAATTGACCAAGTAGATTTAACTAATGGGATAGAAAAGCTACCAAGTGGATTAAATACATGGTTAGAGAAAAGCTTGAATCAAGATGCAACAGACTTTTCTGGAGGTCAAAAACAAAAGCTAGCAATAGCAAGGGCAATCTATAAGGACTCATCGGTAGCTATTCTTGATGAACCAACTGCAGCCTTAGACCCACTTGCAGAAGGAGAGGTTTACGGCCACTTTGCGGAGTTAATCAAAGGAAAGACAGCTATATTTATATCCCACAGAATGAGTGCAAGTAAGTTTTGTGACAGGATATTAGTCTTAGAAGATGGTAAGATTACAGGGAATGGAAGCCATAATGAGTTAGTAAAGGAAAATCCACTCTATAGTAATCTTTATGAGGCCCAGGCACAGTATTATAATGGTCAATAAATAACACAGTAAAAAACACAGGGTAAAGGTTTATTAAGACCTTTACCCTGTGTGAACTTTATTCTTTATATTCCTTAAATTCATCTATTTCAGTAACTATTCCCTTATTATTAATTTCTACATTAATAGAAATATCTTCTAAATCAGAATAAAACCGTTCTTTTTCTTCTGGTAAAGTTATTAGTTTAGTTACATGGTCAGACTGTATAGCTGGAACGATCTCTACTTCTACATTATCTTCATAACTATTCCCGTAAAGATGAAGGTTTAATAACATACTATCTACAGTCTTTGAGTTAAACCAAAAGTTTCCTAGGCTATAAATAATAGGTTTTCCTTTGTAGAATTCTATACCTTGAAGTATATGAGGATGAGAGCCAATTATTATATCTGCTCCTGCGTTTATATATTCTTTACTTGTTTCAAGTTGGACGTCCTCAAGTTCTTGGCTATATTCTGTGCCCCAATGAACACTTGCAACAACATAGTCTGCCTTTTGATTGGCATTCTTAATTGCCTCTATAAATAATTCTGTATCATAACATCTAAGTATTCCAGGTGAATTCTCCGTTGCTTGTGGAGTCATTGGATACTTTTCAGCCCTTGACGCACCAACATAAGCAATTGTTTTACCTTGAACATTAATATAGATAGGAGACATGGCCTCTTTTATATTTCCACCTGCTCCAAAGTAAAGGATGTCAGCAGCTGCCAAGGTATCCATTGTATCTACTAATGCTTCTGGACCATAGTCATAAACATGATTATTTGCTAGATTTACAATATCTACTCCTAGTTCTTTTAGAATATTGACTCTACTAGGTTTAGCTCTAAAAGTATATTCTTTCCCTTCCAAGGGGCTTCCTCTTAAACTATAGGTAAATTCGTTATTGAGCATCATAGCATCAGAATTATTCATCATTTGTATTAATGAAGGAGAAATACAATTAGAGATATTATTAGAAGCCTTATTTTTATAATATTCCATAGTGGACCATTTTTCATCAAAATTAATATCTCCAGCAAAGGAAAGAGTAATATGGTATTCTTCTAAGTCGACTCCATTTTCTTCCCCTTCTAGTATGGCATCCTCATTATTGTCTAAATCTTTATTAGAAGTAATATGGCCATCTTCTTCATTCTCATTAGTTTGTCCATTTGTAACTGAGTCATCTGTATCTAAATCATCAGCAGAAATGATTCGTTCTGTCGTATCTGTTATGATATCGGATTCAGATTCGTCTCCCTCGGCAACTTCGTAAACCACATTATCAATACTTGAATCTAGCTGATTAGGGTCTTCACTACAAGCGACAAGGAAAAAGCTTGATATAGTTACAAAAAGCAATTTTATATAAGAATATTTTTTGGAACTATTGCAGTCTATTATCAAAATGTTCTCCTTTCAGATATATTATTAGAATACAATAATATATCTTATACATTATATGTTAACATATAGAAATATTCAATTGACAGCTAACACTAAAAATCAATGCAAAACTAGTCGGATTAGCCAAAAAAGGCTATAATTTAGCGATTTATATAGGTATTTAAGTGAAAAAATAATTATTAAATTAATATAAACAAGGCGAGGGAAATCTTTAAAAAGTATATTTACTATGATATATTATATATATAGGTTAGAAACATCAAATAAAAGCATTATAAGATATTTAAAAATAAGATTTAAAATCATAATCTATCAAAAAAGCAGACAATAATAGTAATCATTACTGGTATTGTTCTTATAATTATGATATACTAGAAATGATTGCTTGATAGCAAATAATTAAATAATAATAAAAATATGGAGGATTTCAAATGAAAAAGTATCGTTGTACTGTATGTGGTTACATTCATGAAGGTGAACTTTCAGATGACTTTAAATGTCCAAGATGTAACCAACCAGCTTCTGTTTTTGTAGAAGTAAAAGAAGAAGAAGGGACTCTTAGCAAATATGCAGGAACAAAAACTGAAAAGAACTTAGAAGAGGCATTTGCAGGCGAGTCTATGGCAAGAGGTAAATATACATACTTCGCAAATGTAGCAAGAAATGAAGGTTATGATCAAATAGCTGCAATATTTGAGACAACAGCAAGAAATGAACAGGAACATGCTCGCATGTGGTTTGAAGCACTAGGTGGAATAGGTGATACAGCTACGAATCTTTTAGAAGCCGCTAAAGGTGAAAACTATGAATGGACAGACATGTATGATCGCATGGCTAAAGAAGCGGAGGATGAAGGTTTCCCAGAGATGGCAGATAAGTTCCGTAAAGTTGCTGCAATTGAAAAAGCACATGAAAAACGTTATCGTGATTTACTAGGTAATGTTCAAATGCAACAAGTTTTCGAAAAGAGTGAAGAAACTATGTGGGAATGCCGTGTTTGTGGACATCTTGTTATGGGTAAAAAATCTCCAGATGTATGTCCAACTTGCGGTTATGCACAAGCATTCTTTGAAGTTCGTGCAGAAAACTACTAATTTGTTTAATATATATAAAATTGATAATATCCAATAAATAAACTCTAAAAAGGACGCTTACATTGATATGATACTTCTAAAGTAAGCGTCCTATTATTTATTTCAAGTAATCAATATATAAGTCTTTGCTAATTTCAAATTCAGGACACCCCATCATACCTGGAGCAACTTCATATTTATCAAAAACAATTACAATGTTATCTCTTTCTGAGATATAAAAATTTTGATTTCCTTTGATTAAATAAATTTTTTCTTCAGGATATGCATCGCCTATCCAATAGGAAGCTGAATCATCATTCTCCATTTGTAAAGTCATTTGCCTATATATTTCATCGCTAATAATCTCAATATACCCAGAATCTTCTATAAACAAATCTGATAAAGAAAGGATATCCCCTTTAAACTTATCAATATGATAAAACTTATAAAAGGTATTGCTACTTCCTGATGTTTCCAAGACAGTAATGCGAAGAGTGAACCAAGTATCACTATTAGTAACAACATCATAATGAATATTTAAGGAGCCATATCCTTCTTTACCTATATACTCACTATTAAATTCATCTAATAAAGTTGTTACAAGTTCATTAATATCTGCATTAATAAAACTACTTACTTCCTCATTAACTATATTACCATTTATATCCTCTATCCCTACAGAAGGGACCTCCACATCGATAATATGATTTCCATCATTGTAATCAATATCTCGTATAGTAATTATTTTGATGATATCTCCTAAGACTGGAATATTATCCATTGAGTGTGCTAAAGTAGGAAACATATTTGGTATTAAAAATAGGACAAGACCAATACAAGCAGCTACTACTCTAGGATTAAGAGTCGGAAGGGAATTCTTTGGCTCATATATTTTGGTATCTGGTAATGTTACCAGAACCTCATCGATTTTATTAGATACATTTGGGGGAACTTCTATAGGCACATCTTTAGCCATGTGAAATAATTCCTCATCAAATTTATTCATTTGAAACCTCCTTACCTTCTAATATTATCCTTAATTTTTTTCTAGCCCTAGAAAGTCTTTTTCTTGCAGTAACAGGAGTAATATCAAGAATTTTAGCAATTTCTTTAATGGGTATTTCCTCGTAGTAAAACAAGATTACAAGAGGACTATATAATTCTCCCAGTGACTGTACAGCATCCCATAAAGTGATTTTTGTACTTATATCAACGGGATGTGGGCTTTCGAGAGTATTGTTGTAATTATCTATATTTTCTGTATACTCTCTTTCCCTTATCATCTCATAAACAGTATTAGTAAGTATTTTCATGATCCATGGTTTGAATTTATATGGATCTCTTAAGTTTTCTATATTATAAAATGCTTTATAAATGCTTTCTGCAACAGCATCTTTTGCATCTTCTTCATTTCGTAGTATAGATATAGCAAGCCCGTAAAGGCCTGATTGGCACAGATGAATATTTTCCACAAACCAATCTTTTGTGTATTTCATAGGTATCTATCTCCTGACGTTTTATTTAACAATAGCCTTTGTGGCAAGCCAATCACACCAATCAGCGTAATGTTTTCCTAGCACATGAGTATCATCACTGGTATATGAACTGTCTAAATGCCCATTTTCATCATCGAAGATTTCATTAACATCAAGATAAAAACTAGTTTGATTGTCAACCATATCAGCAAGAGTCAAATTAAATTTATTAATGTTATTATTGTTATAAATGCTATCTGAATCAGATCTACTTTTCGTTACATGCAGATTTGCTTGTAAATAAATAATTGCATTAGGCTGTTTTTCCTGAATTGCTTCTACCATGCTTTTATATTTATTAACAGTAGTATCAAAGTTATATCCTAATTCATTAATTCCAAGCATAATATATATTTTGCCATATTGTTTTTCTTCAAGGAGAGAAAAAAGAGAAACCTTGCCAACATTAGGGACAGAGACTAACTCGGTAAATACTTCATAGACATTTAAACCACTAAGTGCAAAGTATGTAGCATTATTAAGTTTTCCGTACTCATAAAGCCCTATGGTTCTAGAATCACCTATAAATAAAGCATCATTGAAATATTCAGGTGATACGGTGGTAAATGTATATATGGTCTTATCATCATCGGTAGTAGAAGAAATTTCTTCTTGCCCATCTAATTCAGAGGGGTTAGTTGCTGTAGATTGGGCTTCACTACTAGTTTCGGTAGATTGACTAGTAGGGCTATCAACATTTTGATTATTTGTTTGACTAGTAGATTCATTGTTACTATCTTCAGTAACTTGATTATTAGTACTATCTGTATTATCTTCAGTAGTCTGATTGCTATTATTATCAGTATTATCATCAATTGTTTGAACTACAGGAAGGCTATCCTCTTCCTGCTTAGTAACTTCGCGTACAATAGCTGGAAATGCTATAGCACAAGTTAATATAAGCAAAATGGTATATGAATATGTAATTATTTTCTTCATAATATAACCCCCCTAAAACCTGAAATATAAAAATGGGTCATTACGACCAATGTATATTAAGTAAATAGAAAGCCAAAAGATTATTAATAAAATTGTAGTAAGCAAAATGTTGTCTTTGAATCTTTTATAAAATTTAATAGGAAGCTTTGTGCAAAATATAATGCCTATAATAAGTAAAAGACCATAGGTTTTCCCATATTTTATATAATCATGGACAAAAACATTAGTATGAGCTGTGTTAAAGAATGGAAACAGTCTTCCTAGGTAGATTCCTATTTGTGAAAGATCTGTTATTACAAATATAAGCCAAGTTAAAGGAATAAATAATATCATATAAGCATGACCAATAACTTTATATTTATCAAGTATTTTCTTTAAACCAGCCTTTTCAACAGTTAGTATTATAAATAGAAGCAATCCCCATAAAACAAAATTCCAGTTAGCTCCATGCCACAAACCTGTTAAAAGCCATACAATTAGCAAATTAAAGACTGTTCTTAATTTACCTTTACGATTACCACCAAGAGGAATATATATGTAATTCCTAAACCAAGCCCCTAAAGTTATATGCCATTTCCTCCAAAACTCAGTCATACTTCTTGTTAAATAAGGATGTTCAAAATTAGAAGGAAGCTTAAAGCCTAAAAGCATACCTAGGCCAATTGCCATTAAAGAATATCCATAAAAGTCAAAATATAGTTGCAAGCTAAAGCCCACAATCCCCATCCAGGCAAGGGGAGTTGAGATGCTCTCATAACCGATAGAGCCAATATCATTCCATAGGTTTCCGATTTGGTTAGCTAAAATCACTTTATAACCTAGGCCAACAGTAAAGATCTTAAGACCTTCATTAAAATTATCTAAAGTATGGTTTCTCCCATATAAATCGTCTTTAATTTGCCCATAAGTAACTATTGGTCCAGAAATTAATTTAGGGAACATACAGATGTATGTAGCAAGATTAATTAGAGACCTTTCGGCTTCAATATCTCCCCTATATACATCAACAAGATAAGAAACAACTGTAAATGTATAAAAACTTAGTCCAATAGGAAGAATTAGATTAAATAGTGGGAAGCTAAAATCTGCATAGGGCCATATGGTGTCAATAAGCTGATTAATATTAACAAATATAAAATCTGCATATTTAAAGAGTATTAGCCAAGCAAAATTAAAAAAGAGACCTATTATTAGCCATGGTTTTTTATGCCTTGAAAAATTCTTCATAGCAAGCCCAAGTACATAATTAATTACTACTGATACTAATAATAAAAGTATGTGTAGAGGATTATCAAGTGTACCGTATATGTAAAAAGCTATACTAGCTATTAAAATCCATAGATTTTTGAATTTGTTAGGAATTATGTAATAAATAATTAAAAACAAGGGAAGGAAAATAAATATAAATTCAAGACTAGAAAAAACCATAAGCATACCTCCCAATAATTTATTGTATGTGCTATTATTATATATTATTTTATTTGTATGTCTACTATATATGATGCCATAAAAGAGAGAAATGTGACACTAGATTTTAAAAAAGTAGTAACATTTTTTAAAAATCTTACTATTAGGAATAACAGTATGTTATAATGTTATATAAGAATGAAATAAAAAAACACTTAAATTAAATGAAAAATATATTATATAAAAATTTACAAACATAATAAGAAGGAGAAATAAAATATTATGAATCCAGTATATGAAAAATTACAAAATTGTTATAAAAGCATAGAAGAGAAAATTACATTTAAACCTGAAGTAGCATTAATTTTAGGATCAGGTTTAGGAGACTATGCAGATACAATTGATATTAGAGAAACTTTAGACTATAGCGAGATTGATGGTTTTCCAAGGTCAACAGTATCAGGACACAAAGGTAGATTCGTATTTGGTTATGTAAATGAGGTAGCTGTTGTTATAATGCAAGGAAGAGTTCATTATTATGAAGGTTATGATATGTCTGATGTTGTTCTTCCTGTGCGACTTATGAAACTAATGGGAGCTAAGGTACTCTTTTTAACAAATGCAGCAGGTGGCATAAATCACGACTTTAAAGAGGGAGATTTAATGCTTATTAGAGATCATATATCAACCTTTGTTCCATCTCCTTTAATTGGTGAAAACATTGAAGAGCTTGGTGCTAGATTCCCAGATATGAGTAATGTATATAATTTGGAACTGCAAGATATAATTCGTAGTAGTGCAAAAGATTTAGACCTACCTATTCAAGAAGGCGTTTATATACAATTTACTGGCCCTAATTATGAAACACCTCAAGAAATTAAAATGGCAAGAACAATTGGAGCAGATGCAGCAGGAATGAGCACGGCATGTGAAGCTATGGCTGCTAATCATATGGGCATGAAGGTGTGTGGAATATCTTGCATAACTAATATGGCAGCAGGAATGACTACAGAGAAATTAGACCATATTGAAGTTCAGGAAACAGCAGATAGGGTTGCAAAATCATTTGCAAAGTTAGTAACCCAAGCTGTTACTAATATTGGTAAGAAACTTTAGAAAAACAATTTAAACAACTTGTTTAAATGATTAGGCTAAGAGGTATATTTAATGAACAAGTATGAAGACCAAGAAAACTTTTACTTCATTGAAGATGAAGAATATGAAAGTTTAAATCAAAGGGCAAGTAAAAGCCATAAAATTAAAAAAAGAAAAAGGAGAAGACTTGTAATTACGGTAGCAGCTGCAGCACTTGTTGCCTTTACAATTCTCCATCAGATAAGGGAGCCAGATTTATCTTCCCAAGCTTTTTCCAACGTTAATTCAGCTAAAGATAAGATGTTGACAAATGTAGTGGCTGATGACCAAGAAGAGTATGAAGAGGAAAGTGATATTAAGGAAGAGGAGGTTAAAAAGGTCATACCTAGATCGAAGAAAAAGATGATTGCTAAAAACCCAGAAAGTATAGATGTTCTTGTTAATAAACAAATATTTTTACCTGAAGACTATGAACCGGAAGATTTAGTTGTCCCTGATATAAAGTTTTCATTTAGTTCTTATCAAGAAAAGAAACTTATGAGAAAGGAAGCTGCTGATGCTCTTGAAAACTTGTTTGAGGCTTCAAGAGAAGAAGGTTTACAGTTACGAGCAGTTTCGGGATATCGTTCTTATAAAAGACAGTACTCAATATTTGCTTATAATGTTCGAAAGAATGGACTAGAATCAACCTTAAGAGTTTCAGCTATGCCAGGAAGTAGTGAACATCAAACTGGATTAGCAATGGATGTATCAACCCAATCTGCATCTTACTTATTAGTTAAGAAGTTTGGTCAGACACCAGAGGGTGAGTGGTTAGCTGATAATGCACATACATATGGGTACATAATACGTTATCCAGAAGGTAAGGAAAAAGTTACAGGTTATTCCTACGAACCATGGCATATAAGATATGTTGGGGAAGAGCTCGCTACATATTTATATGAAAACGAATTGACCTTAGAAGAATATCATGACTTTGAAATAGATCCGCTTTTTTATAATGGAATTACATATGATAATATAAAAGACTTTGTTGTTGATCCTAAAGACTTAAAGCCTGCTCCTACTAGGAGGACTAGGCCTAGTAATGTTTCAACGCCTACTCCTACTCCTACTCCAATAGAGGATGAGGAAGAGACAGAAGAGGAGAACGAAGAAGAGACTGAGGAAGAGAC
>CAZXSM010000026.1:0-25092 GCA_964643255.1 uncultured Lachnospiraceae bacterium | reverse complement strand
GTATTGCATTACTAAAATATGAAATTGATGATATGAGATTATTATATGAAAATGATATACGTTTCTTAGAGCAGTTTTAATAGTATATAGGAGGTTAAAATCAAATGAAAACACCTTTATCATGGATAAAAGCATATGTTCCTGACCTTAATGTATCTATTCAAGAATATGTAGATGGAATGACACTAAGTGGAACAAATGTAGAAGGTTACCAAAAGCTTGATGAAGATTTAGATAAGATTGTAGTAGGTAAAATATTAAAAATAGAAAAGCACCCTAATGCTGACAAATTAGTTATTTGTCAGGTTCAGGTTGATAAAGATGGCGAATCTGTACAAATAGTTACAGGGGCTGATAATATAAAAGAAGGGGATATAATTCCTGTAGTATTAGCAGGCGGACGTGTTGCAGGCAGTCACGATGGCAAGATGATAAAAGGCGGAATGAAGATTAAGAAAGGCAAATTACGTGGTGAGGAATCATTTGGAATGATGTGCTCTATTGAAGAGTTAGGCTCTGATAATAACATGTATCCTGATGCACCAGAAGACGGAATATATATATTCAGTGATAATCCAGCATATGATAATCTTGAGATAGGTTCAAGTGCTGTAGAAGCCTTGGGTTTAAATGATACAGTGGTAGAATATGAAGTAACATCTAATCGAGTAGATTGCAATAGTGTTATTGGAATAGCAAGAGAGGCAGCAGCTACATTTAAGAAAGACTTACATCTACCAGTGACTGGAGAGCTTGTTAATCCTGAGCCAGGACAAGACCAAGCTTCTGATTATATTGAAGTGGAGATTGAAGATCCAGATCTTTGTAACCGTTATATTGCAAGAGTAGTTAAGAATATTAAGATTGAACCATCTCCACTATGGATGCAGCAAAGATTAGCAGCTTGTGGAATACGTCCAATTAATAATATTGTTGATATAACCAACTATGTTATGGAAGAGTTTGGACAACCAATGCATGCTTATGATTTAAATACTGTTAAAGGCAATAAAATCATTGTTCGCAGAGGTGAAAAAGGAGAAAAGTTTGAAACTTTAGATGGTCAAGTAAGAGATATTGATGATTCTACTTTAATGATATGTGACGACGAAGGTCCAATTGGTATAGCAGGAATCATGGGCGGTGAAGGCACTAAAATAACTGATGATATGGATACCCTATTACTAGAAGCAGCAAGTTTTAATGGAACTAATATTAGACTTTCTGGTAAGAAGTTAGGACTTAGAACTGAAGCAGCAGCTAAGTTTGAAAAGGGCTTAGATCCTAATACTGCTCTTAAGGCAATTAACCGTGCATGTCAGTTAATTGAGGAATTTGGTGCAGGACAAGTTGTAGATGGTCTTGTAGATAATTATCCTGATAAGAGAAGTGATTCTAGGGTAGCATTTGACCCAGACTATACAAATCATATATTAGGTACAGATATCTCAAAAGAAACAATGATTAACTATCTAGATAAGGTTGACTTAAAATATGATGAAAGTACAGGGGATGTAATTGTTCCTTCCTGGAGACAAGATGTGGAATCTCAAGCCGATTTAGATGAAGAAGTGGCAAGATTTTATGGTTACGATAAGATACCATCTACCCTTCCTAAAGGTGGAGCCACAACTGGACATCTACCCTTTAATTTGCAGATAGAGAATATAGCAAGAGATGTGGCAGAGCAAAGTGGATTTAGTGAATCAATGAACTATTCATTTGAAAGTCCTAAGGTTTTTGACAAGCTATTAATTCCAGAAGATAGTGAACTTAGACAAGCTATCAAAATATCTAATCCTTTAGGGAAAGATTTTTCTATAATGAAAACTAATCCAGTAAATGGAATGTTAACTTCATTATCTAGAAATTATAATCATAGAAATAAAGATGTTCGTTTATATGAGATTGCCAACATATATATTCCAGAAGAGCTACCCCTAAAAGAACTGCCAGATGAGAGAAAACAGTTCGCTCTTGGTATGTATGGGCAAGGAGACTTTTACGACTTAAAAGGGATTGTAGAAGTGTTTTTAGAGAAAATTGGTTTAAAGGACATGCCGGTATTTAGTCCAGATATCAATAAACCTTTTTTACATCCAGGTAGAAAGTCTCAAGTAGAGTATGATGGTAAAGTAGTTGGTTACTTAGGACAGGTTCATCCTGAAGTAGCTGATAAATACGAAATAGAAACAGAAGTTTATATTGCTGTTCTTGATTTACCAGAGATTATTCCATATGCTAACTTTGATACAAAATACCAAGGTATAGCCAAGTATCCAGCAATTACAAGGGATATAAGTATGGTTATGGAGAATGATATTCTAGCAGGAGAGGTTGAAGAGGTAATTCGCAGATTAGGAGGAACATTACTTGAAAGTTACCATCTCTTTGACTTATATGAAGGTGAACAAATAGAAAAGGGATATAAATCAATGGCTTATTCTATAGTATTCCGTGACAAAAATGGAACATTAAAGGATAAGGATGTTAATCCTATAATGGACAAGATAATTGACGGTCTTGGAAAGCTTGGAGTAACTTTAAGAAAATAAATATGAAAAAGGAGCTCAATATAAGCTCCTTTTTTCGATTTTGTTTTATTTACCTACTTTTCTAAGTTAGGTTATTATATTATAATATATTAAGGGTCTATACTTTATATAATAAACACCCAAAAGGAGGTTATTATGAATACAAATGACATTGCTAATACTGAATCAAATAATAAAACTTCAGATAAAATAAGTACAGACTTGCTTATAATAGGTGGGGGTCCTGGGGGATATGTTGCAGCAATCTATGCCGCAAAAAACGGCTTGGATGTAACACTTGTAGAAAAGGAAGCCCTTGGTGGTACTTGTTTAAACATCGGATGTATTCCAACTAAAGTCCTAGTTCAAAGTTCCCAAGTGTATGAAAACATAAGGAATTCAAAGGAGTTTGGAATAGATATAAAGGGAGACCTATCAGTTAATATGGAACAAGTTATTGCTAGAAAAGATAGTATAGTAAAAAGACTTGTATCAGGTGTTGAATTCTTAATGAAGAAGAATAAAATAAATGTAATATTAGGTGAAGGCTCTTTTATAAGCAAGAACAAGGTTAGGGTAAGTGGAGATAATGATTACATTATCTCAGCTAAAGACATAATAATAGCTACTGGTTCTAAAATATCCAATGTGAGTATACCTGGAATAGACTCACCATTTGTTCTAAATAGTACTACAGCCTTAGAATCAACAGACTTACCAGAATCTATTACTATTATTGGTGGTGGAGTAATTGGCATGGAATTTGCTTTTATATATAATAGTTTAGGTGTGGAAGTAAATGTAGTTGAGTCTTTAGATAGAACATTAAATATGGTAGATAAAGATGTTTCTAGAGAAATACAAAAGCTTGCTAAAAGAAAAAAGATAAAAATCCATACTAAATCTAAGGTTACAGAAATAAAAGAATCTAAAGAAGGTAAGGCAGTAGTTGTCTATGAAGATAAAAAAGGTCAGCACTCTATAGAAACTGATAAAATCTTAGTTGCTATAGGAAGAGAACCTAACCTAGAAAGCCTTAATCTTGAATCTACGGGACTTATCCTTAGTAAAAATTCTAAAGGAATTAAAGTTAATAATGAAATGAGAACTAACATAGACCACATATATGCAATTGGGGATGTAACTAATATAATTCAATTAGCCCATGTAGCATCTCATCAAGGTATAGTAGCAGTAGATAACATCTTAAATAAAGATTCTAAGATGGACTATAAGATGGTTCCAAATGTAATCTTTACTTCACCAGAGATAGCTACCATTGGCATAGGTGAAGACCAAGCAAAAGAGCAAGGATTAGATATTAGTGTTAGTAAAATTCCTTTTATGGGTAATGGCAAAGCTTTAGTTATGAATGAAAGGAACGGTTTTGTTAAGTTAATAAAAAACAATACTAGTGAAGAAATAATAGGAGCCAGTGTAATAGGCCCTGATGCCTCAAATTTGATTGCTACTTTAACAACAATTGTTGCAAATGGTTTGTCAGAAGATCAAATAAACAAGACTATTTTCCCCCATCCAACCACAAGTGAAGTGATTGGTGAAGCATCTATGGACTTAAGTTTAGGGGCAATTCATAGCTAATAAAAGACCTGAATATAAGAAAGACTGCCTAGACTTGTATATCATATATTATTAATAAGTTCTAAGTGTTCAAAACACTTTACCTAATGTATGATATGACTTATAATTGTGTTGGATAGAAAGTTAGCTAGGAGTAGTCTGTTGAAGTCAAATTATAAAAAAATAATATTAATCTTATTAAAAGTAGTATTTATTATATATGTAGCAATTCTTGCCTACTTTGTGTTTTTCAGTGAAAGGTATGGCAGAGATATGGTTCATACTGAATATCGTTATAACTTAACCATGTTTAAAGAGCTTGGACGATTTTTTAAGTACCGGAAGAATATTGGCCTAGAAGGTTTTATTGTTAATATGTTTGGAAATATATTAGCATTTGCTCCATTTGGATTTTTATTTCCTGCAATTAGCAAGGATAGAAGAAAGCTTAAAGATGTTATACTAAACACATTCTTTTTTAGTCTATCAATAGAACTTATACAACTTATATCTAAAGTTGGGGTATTTGATGTAGATGACTTATTTATGAATACTTTAGGTGGACTGTTAGGATTTCTTACATTTAAAATGGTAAATTTCTTTAGAAAAAGAATCATGATAATAAGATAGGAGTTCCTTTATGGCAAAAAAAACGCAACTTAATTTTTCTGAGAAAAAACATTCCGTTAAAGGGATTATATCACTTATTATTGGGATAATATCTGTGATTTTACTATTAGTTTTATTTTACCTTTCTGCCCTTGAACAAGGTAATGGAAGTGAGAAAATTGGTATTGTTGGGATAATAATATTTCTTATTTCCTTAATTGGATCTGTTATAGGTTATCAAGGTTCTAGGGAAAAGGATATTAAGTACTATGTACCAGTTCTTGGATTAATTATTAATAGCCTTGTGTTTTTATTCTTGTTTGTTTTGTACATTATTGGTATGTTTATGTAATCTAAAACTAATTATAAAAAGGGAAATTGACTAGCAGTAGGTAGGAGGCACAAATGAAACGTTTACAAGAGCAAATGGATTTCATTATAGAAGTGGATAAATTAAAAAATATAATGCGACAAAACTATTTAGCAGATGGTTCGAGAAAAGAAAGTGATACAGATCATTCCTGGCATCTAGCTATAATGTGTTTTCTCTTAGAAGAATATGCAAATGAAGAAGTTGATATTCTTAAAGTAATGAAAATGGTATTGATTCACGATATTGTTGAAATAGATGCAGGAGATACATATGCCTATGACAGAGAGGCTAATAAAGATAAGAGAAAAAGAGAACTAGAGGCTGCTGATAGGATTTTTAACTTGCTTCCTCAAGATCAAGCAGTGAAAATGAGGAGCTTGTGGGATGAATTCGAGGAATCTAAGACTGCAGAAGCCAAGTTTGCAAATACATTAGATAAAGTACAGCCAGCCATCCTTAATCATGTATCGGGTGGTCAGTCTTGGAGAGAACATAAGGTGGAATATTCTCAAATATTAGAAAGAAACGCTAAAACATCAGAGGGTTCAGAAGTTCTATGGGAATATGTAAAAGCCTTTTTAAATGAAAATGTGGAAAATAGAAATATAATAAATAAATAGATTGAAAGTAAGGATACAATATATTTAATTAAGAAAAACAAGGAGTTTGCCTATGAAATACTTGGAACTTTTTAAAGAAGAAAACAATAGAACAAAAGAAAGGTATTCTTTAGCAATAGAAAGAATAAAAGTTATTTTGGAAGAAGAAACTGTCTCTCCCCTTTATAGGGACTATTTTAGAAAAACGTCTTCATTTTTACTACTTATAGATGAACTTGTTAATTTAGTTAATGATGATAAATTAAAAGACTTATCTTTAGAAAAATTACAAGAACTTAATTATAGTCTTTATGAAGACATAATAGAAGAAAACTATGAAAAAAGTTATGGTAATCCAACTTATGCCGCTAGCAAACTTGGGAAAAAGTATGGACGATTACTGTCATTTTTGTATGGAGAACTTAGAGGACTTATTGCAAGCGCTATTGAAGGTCGATTTTTCCATGTAACTATGTATTATGAACTTTTTATAGGGGTATATAATTATTTTGAACGACAAGATGGTTTTACATATAAGGATGTAAGACGATTTATACGTGATTTTATTAATGATAATACTAAAGATATGATGGATTATAGTAGAAGAGAGGGTCTTGATCCTGAGCTTTCATTTGCAGCAGATATAATTACAAAATGGGACCTAAATGACCTTCGTTATCTATATCAATTTGGAGAGTATATTGGTGACAATGAAATAAAAATTGCCAACTACTTAAATAGTTTAGAAGAGGAAAAAGTAAAAGCTATGGCCTTTACCTATGTTGATGGTTATAGAAGGGGATTTGAAATAGCAGGTATTGATTTAAGTAAAAAGGAAACTGTAAACATTAGATATAATATAGGTTTTGAAAGGATGGTTAAGTATGCAATAGAATACTTTGAAGACCTTTCCCTTAAACCAGTTATATATAGGGCAGCAGTTCATAATATCAATAAGAGACAACATTTAAAGATTGGTTACCATTCTACAGGACCTAACAAGCAGTTTGACTATGACCATAGGTTTGATAATGGTTTATATTTAAATAATAAATTTAAAGCAAACAAATTAGAAGCTTTTGAGCTAGCATATGAAAAGTATAAAGACTTAGCATCAAAATATGCAGGACCAGCCGTAATAGAAGTATTTGGTGAAGAGAACTTTGTTCCTAAAAACAAGGAAGAAGCAATCAAGCTGAACAAGAAACAAGAAGCCTTATCCTTAGAATACAGTCGTGAGGCTAGTATTATTGGTAACAAGTATGTTAAAGGTGATGAGACAAGCTTTACTATTATAGCCTATCCTATTCCAGAGATTGGGGAGGACTTTGAAGCTATTTTTGATGAAACGGTGAAGGTAAATACCTTAGATAATGAAACCTATCAAAATATACAGCAAAAGATTATTGATGTTCTTGATAAGGGTGATTATGTAAGGATTCTTGGCAAAGGAAATAATAAAACCGACTTAAAAGTTATGCTTATGCCCCTTGAAGATCCCGAAAATCAAACAAGATTTGAAAACTGTACGGCAGATGTGAATATTCCAGTTGGAGAAGTATTTACATCACCTGTTCTTACTGGAACAAATGGTATATTAAATGTTTCACAAGTTTACTTAAATGAACTTGAGTATAGAGATTTAATTATAGAGTTTAAAGATGGTAAAATAAGCAAGTATAATTGTAGTAATTTTGAAAATGAAGAGGATAATAAGAAATATATAAAAGAAAACTTAATGTACAACCATGAAACACTTCCAATAGGAGAATTTGCAATTGGAACAAATACTACAGCTTATGTGATGGGGCAAAAGTATAAGATACAAGATAGACTACCAATATTAATTGCAGAAAAAACAGGTCCTCACTTTGCTGTTGGTGATACGTGCTATCAAATGAGTGAAGATTTAAAAACTTATAATCCAGATGGAAAAGAAATTGTAGCTAAGGATAATGAAATATCAATTCTTAGGAAGAAAGATATTAGTAAGGCTTATTATAATTGCCATACAGATATTACTATTCCCTATAATGAAATACAAGAAATATCCGTGTATAAGGAAGATGGAAGTAAAATTCTAATTATTGAAGATGAAAGATTTGTACTAGAAGGTACAGAGATATTAAATGAGGCATTTAATGAATAAAGATGTAGGTAATTGCGAAACTTAAGCTTTGTCAGTAGGAATTAGTCATAACAACTAAAAACGGGTTCCGCTGGACGCAAAGTCACCCTTATTTTAGTTGTTATGCCTAATTCTATAAACAATACAATATGTTTCTCAATTAACCTATTAAACAAGGAGGAAAAGAATATGAAAGAAAAACCCGCATTAAGTAAAGTTGGCATTGTTATGGGGAGCGATTCTGATCTTGAAATTATGAGTGAAGCGGCTAAGGTATTAGAAGAGTTAGGGATAGAATATGATATGACTGTGATATCTGCTCACCGTATGCCGGATAAGTTTTTTGATTATGCTTCTAGTGCAGAAGAAAAAGGTTATAAAGTTATAATAGCAGGGGCTGGTGGAGCTGCCCACTTACCTGGAATGACAGCGGCATTGTTTCCAATGCCTGTTATAGGAGTTCCTATTATGACAAAAACATTAAGTGGTCTTGATTCCTTATATTCAATTGTACAAATGCCATCAGGTGTTCCTGTGGCAACTGTATCAATCAATGGTGCAAAGAATGCAGGTCTGTTAGCAGCTAAGATTCTTGCTACATCAGACGAAGAATTATTAGAGAAATTAAAAGAGTTTTCAAAAAAACAAAAAGATAATGTAGAGATGAAAGATAATAAGTTACAAGAAGTTGGCTACAAGAAATATATTGAGGATATGAATAAGTAAAGTCTATTCAGGAGGAAAAATGGATTATAAAAGTTCAGGCGTAGATATTGAAGCAGGGTATGAATCAGTAGAATTAATAAAAAAGCATATTCAAGGAACTATGAGAAAAGAAGTTCTTACTAATATTGGAGGATTTTCCGGTGCATTTTCATTAAAAGATTATATGAATATGGAAAGCCCTACTCTGATATCAGGTACCGATGGAGTTGGAACTAAGCTTAAGATAGCATTTATAATGGACAGGCATGATACTATTGGTATTGACTGTGTTGCTATGTGTGTAAATGATATTATTTGTGCAGGTGCAGAACCTTTATTTTTCTTAGACTATATTGCATGCGGCAAAAACTATCCAGAAAAAATTGAAGCAATTGTAAGTGGAATTGCTGAAGGTTGTAAGCAAGCAGGGGCTGCCCTAGTTGGTGGAGAAACTGCAGAAATGCCGGGTTTCTATGAATTAAATGAATATGACCTTGCAGGTTTTGCTGTTGGAATTGTAGATGAAAAAGATATTATTGATGGTAAGTCTGTCAAAGAAGGAGACCAAGTAATAGGGATTTCATCTTCGGGAATACATAGTAATGGTTATTCTCTTGTTCGTAGGGTATTTAATATGAGTAGAGAAGCACTTGATACTTACTATGAATCATTAGGCGCGAGCCTTGGTGATACACTACTTACTCCAACTAAAATATATGCTAATTCTTTAAAGGCTGTTAAAGATGCTAAGGTTACAATAAAAGCTAGTAGTCATATTACAGGTGGTGGTTTTTATGAAAATGTTCCTAGAATGCTACAAGAAGGAGTACATGCTAAGATAAATAAGTCTAGTTATGAAATTCCACCTATCTTCGACATGTTATCAAAAGATGGTTCAATAGCAGAAGAGGCCATGTATAACACATTTAATATGGGAATTGGTATGATGCTTGTTATAGACAAAGATGATGTAGATAAGACACTTGAAGCTATTAATAAGTCTGGAGATAAAGCATATGTAATAGGTGAAATTATATCAGGAGAAAAAGGTGTAACTTTATGCTAAATATAGCAGTATTTGTATCTGGTGGTGGTACAAACTTGCAGGCAATTATTGATAGTCTTGAATCTGGAACTATTACAAACACTAAACTTGGTCTTGTAGTAAGTAACAAAGAAGATTCTTATGCTCTTGAAAGGGCTAAAAAACATAAGATTCCTACAGAGGTCTTATCTGTTAGAGCTTATCCAAATATAGAAGACTACTGTGTTGATTTACTGAAAATTTTAGAATCTTATAATATAGACCTAATTGTGTTAGCGGGCTATTTATCTATAATACCAAAAGCAATAGTAGATAAATATTCTAATCGTATAATAAATGTTCATCCATCCTTAATTCCAGCATTTTCTGGCAAAGGATATTATGGATTAAATGTTCACAAAGGAGTACTTGATAGAGGTTGTAAAGTAACGGGAGCTACTGTCCATTTTGTAGACGAAGGCACAGATACAGGGCCTATTATCTTACAAAAAACAGTTGCAGTAGAGGAAAGTGATAGTCCACAAAAGCTTCAAAAAAGGGTAATGGAGGAAGCTGAGTGGCATATATTACCAAGGGCTATTGATTTGATTGCAAATGATAAAATAGAAGTAATTGACAATAAAGTTCACATTATATAATTAAGGTACGGAATGGAGAAATTAATGAAAGTATTAATAATAGGTTCTGGTGGTAGAGAACATGTTATTGCATGGAAAGTGTCAAAAAGTAAATTAGTAGATAAAATATATTGTGCACCTGGTAACGCTGGTATTGCAGAGATTGCTGAGTGCTTACCTATTAAAGCTGATGATTTTGAGGGACTTGCAAATTTTGCTGAAGAAAACAAGGTTGATTTAACTATAGTTGGTATGGATGAACCACTAGTTAATGGTATAGTAGATGTCTTTGAAGAGAGAAGACTTAAAATATTTGGCCCAAGAAAAGATGCAGCAATACTTGAAGGTTCTAAGGCGTTTTCAAAAGATTTAATGAAAAAGTACAATATTCCAAGTGCAAAGTATGAAATATTTACAGATGCAGAAGAAGCGATTAACTACATAGAAAAAAGTGATTTTCCTATAGTTTTAAAAGCAGATGGATTATGCCTGGGTAAAGGTGTACTTATATGTGAAAATAAACAAGAAGCATTAGAGGGAATTAAAACTATAATGCTAGATAAGAAGTTTGGAGATTCAGGAAATACATTAGTTGTTGAAGAGTTTCTAGAAGGAAAAGAAGTATCTGTTTTAGCTTTTTGTGATGGGAAAACTGTTAAGGCCATGACAAGTGCTCAAGATCATAAACGTATATATGATAATGACAAAGGACCAAATACTGGAGGAATGGGAACATTTTCTCCAAGTCCATATTACACTAAAGATATCGATGAGTACTGCACAAAAAACATATATCAGGCAACAGTTGATGCAATGAGAAGTGAAGGCAGAGAATTTAAAGGGATTTTATTCTTTGGGCTTATGTTAACTGAAGATGGTCCAAAAACTTTAGAGTATAATGTACGTTTTGGAGATCCAGAAGCTCAGGTAGTATTGCCTAGAATGAAAAATGATATTGTTGAAGTTCTTATGGCTTGTATAGACGGTAGCCTATCAGAAATAGAGCTAGAATTCGAAGATAATGCTGCTGTTTGTGTTATCTTAGCCTCTGATGGATATCCTTTAGAGTTTGAAAAAGGGTATAAAATTACTGGTTTAGACAAATTCAAAAATAAGGAAAACTATTTTGCCTTTCATGCAGGAACTAAAGAACAAGATCTTGATATTGTAACTAATGGAGGTCGGGTATTAGGGGTTACGGCAATAGGAGACAACCTTAAGGAAGCAAGAGATAAGGCATATACTGCTACTGATTTAATTGATTTTCAAGGCAAATATATGAGAAGGGATATAGGTATAGGAGTTTAAGGTTTTCTATAGAAAGACTAAAAGAGACCTTTCGGTTGGCATGACATAATATTGTTAACCGAAAGGTCCTTTTTGTATACAAAAGTATAAGATGATATAGAGATGTTCTTATATCATATATAATTAAAAGGTTATATGTTGACAAAGAAACCTCGTTCTGTTACACTATCTATAGAACAAGTATAGCCTATATAACGCACTTGTTATTTATACAAGTAGATGATAAAGATATAAGTTACATTATTAATATTTCACAGGACGATCAGGAGGTGTTTGATTTGATTATTAGGATAGACTTTAGTAGTAATGAAGCTTTTTACGTTCAATTATGTAATCAAATCATTTATGGAATTGCCAATGATAAGATTAAAGAAGGAGATAACTTGCCTTCTGTGAGACGATTAGCTGATGATATAGGAATTAATATGCATACAGTAAATAAGGCTTATACAATACTTAAACAAGAAGGATTCTTGAGAGTTGATAGAAGAAAAGGTGCAATAGTCTCGATTTCTGCAGATAAAATTGTAGCTATGGAAGAATTGTTTGATGAAATGAGAATTCTATTAGCTAAAGCTGCTTGTAAAGGAGTTTCTGCTAATGAAGTTCACGGTATTGTAGATGAGATATATGATGAATTTAAGAGTCTTGAAGAAGATGAAGCTAATTGATAAGTTTCGCAAAGGCCTATTGAAGATATATTTGAAAGGAGGCAAAATGTATGTTATGTGACAACTGCAATAAAAATGAAGCAACAATATATTACACACAGACAGTTAATGGGAATCATAGCAAACAACATTTATGTAATGAGTGTGCATCTACTATGGGAATTCCATCATTTTCTAGCGGATCACCTTTAGGGAATTATGAGTCATCATTAGATGGTTTGTTGTCTACTATACTTGGGTTTCCTAGCTCTTACAAAGAAACAAAACCCTATGGACAAAGTAACTTAGTTTGTGATAATTGCGGAATGACTTATCAAGAATTTTTACAAAAAGGTAAGTTTGGATGTAATAACTGTATTACTAGTTTCTCACCTACTATTGATGAAAGTCTAAATAGGATTCATGGTTCTCATACTCATACAGGTAAGCAGCCTATTAATTATAGAGGAAATTCTGCTAATACAGCAAATACTAATACAGATACAAAAGTAGATTCAAATGACCTAGGCGATTTAAGCCTTAATGAATCTAATGAATCTTTAGATAAAGAAATTAATGATATAGATAAACTACAGAGTAAATTGAATAAGGCAGTTGAAAAAGAAGAGTATGAAGAAGCAGCAAAATTAAGAGATAAAATTAGAGATTTGGAAAAAGAAAATAAAAAAAGTTCTAATAATATAGATAATGGTAAAGAGAATAAGATTGATAAAGAGGAAGGAGAAGGGAAAGGCTAATGAAATGGTATGATAATATTAGAGAAAACATTGACATAGTTATATCTAGTCGTATACGTTTAGCTAGAAATTTAACTAATTATCCTTTTTCTTCAAAACTATCTAATAATCAAGCAGAAGAGTTAGTTGATGAGCTAGCTAAGATGGCTCCGATATTAGAAGAAAAGTTATCTAAGAAAATTAATACTTATACTTTAAGTAGTATAAAAGACAACGACAAAGTAGCTATGGTGGAACGACATATAATAAGTCCCCAGCTTGTAAAGAAAAAACAAACAACTAGTATCTTAATTTCAGAAGATGAAAACATAAGCGTTATGGTTAATGAAGAAGACCATTTAAGAATACAGGCAATAACTAATGGAATGAATATAGAAGAAGCTTTTGCCACAGCTAATAAAGTGGACGATATACTTAGTGAAAGTCTTAATTATGCATATAACGATAAGTATGGTTATCTAACTTGTTGTCCAACTAATTTAGGAACAGGCATTAGAGCATCTTATATGTTATTTCTTCCAGCTCTTTCACAATCTGAAGGAATTACACAATTGGCCCAAGAACTTAGTAAGTTTGGAATTACCTTAAGGGGCACATATGGTGAAGGAACTAAAACAATTGGTTATTTGTATCAGATTTCCAACCAAAAAACTTTAGGAAGCACAGAAGAAGAAATAATATCCGCTTTAAACAATATTGTTGAACAAGTGGTAGTCAAAGAAAGAAAACAAAGAGAATATATAATTAAAAACAATTATCATAATATTGAAGATCAAATATATCGTTCCTATGGAGTTTTGAAATATGCCAGAAAATTGTCATCAAATGATGCTTTAACATTATTATCTAAAATAAAACTAGGAATTGATACAAATTTAATTAAATTACAAGATTCATGTAATATATATGGACTAATGGTAGATACACAACCGGGTAACTTGCAGCATTATGCGGGTGAAGAATTTGATGAATCATCAAGAGACCGCTATAGGGCAAGGCTTATACGAGAAAAATTACCAGATTTAGTGAATAAACAATAATTTAAATAGATAGAAAATCTGATAGGAGGTTACTATGAAAATTAAATTTACAGAAAATGCAGCGCAAGCTATAAATTATGCACAAACAATTGCAAAGGAACTCTCCCATAATTATGTTGGTACAGAACATATACTTATAGGGCTTCTAGAGTCAGAAGGAACTGCTAAAGCGGTATTAGAGAAAAATGGAGTTAGCAAGGAAAAAGTAGTTGATTTAGTTAAACAACTTATTTCCAGTAGTACAACAATGGAAGTAATGGGTGCAGGAGGATTTACACCAAGATCAAAAAGAATATTAGACCAAAGTTTAAAAGAAGCTATGCGTATGAAATCCCAAGCTATAGGAACTGAGCATATTTTAATTGCCTTATTAAAAGAAACTGATAGTATTGCAGTTAGGCTTTTAAATACTCTAGGTGCTAATATGCAGAAGGTTTATATTGATTTATTTACAGCAATGGGTGTAGATGTTCATACAGCAAAGAATGAGTTTGTATCAACTAAAAATAAAGGTAAGAGTAAAAGTAACACACCTACTTTAGACCAATATAGTAGGGATTTAACTGAATATGCAAAAGAAGGTAAGTTAGACCCAGTTATAGGTAGGGACTCTGAAATTCAAAGAGTAGTTCAAATAATAAGTAGAAGAACTAAAAATAATCCAATATTAATTGGTGAAGCAGGTGTTGGTAAGACTGCTATTGCAGAAGGACTTGCTAACAAAATAGTTGAAGGCAATGTTCCAGAGATGATTAAAGATAAAAGGGTCATATCTCTTGATTTGTCAGGTATGGTAGCAGGTTCTAAATACCGTGGTGAGTTCGAAGAAAGAATTAAAAAAGTAATAAGTGAAGTTATGGATGCCGGTAATGTTCTCCTGTTTATTGATGAGATTCATACAATAATAGGTGCTGGGGGAGCTGAAGGGGCAATTGATGCTTCAAATATCTTGAAACCAGCTCTAGCTAGAGGAGAAATTCAGGTTGTTGGAGCAACTACAATAGATGAGTATAGGAAATACTTTGAAAAAGATGCAGCTCTTGAGCGTCGTTTCCAACCAGTAGTAGTTGATGAACCTACAGAAGAAGAATCCATAAAGATATTAAAAGGTCTTAGAGATACTTATGAAGTCCATCATAAGGTAACAATTACAGATGAAGCTTTAGAAGCTGCAGTAAAACTATCTGCAAGATATATTAATGATAGATTTCTACCAGATAAAGCAATTGATTTAATGGATGAGGCTTCATCTAAAGTAAGGTTAAGTGCTTATGAGACATCACCAGAAACAAAAGAATTAGAAGAAAAGCTAGAGCTTCTTGCTGAAGAAAAAGAACAAGCAATAAAAGAAGAAGCTTATGAAAAAGCTGGTGAAATTAAAAATAAAGAAGAAGAAATAAATCAAGAAATAAATATGTTGAAAGCAAAAGCAGAAAAAGAAAGACAAAGTACAAAACTAGTTGTTGGCGAAGAAGAAATAGCAGGCATAGTTGCTGATTGGACTAATATACCAGTTACAAAACTTGAAGAAGAAGAAAGCGAAAGACTACAGAATTTAGAAAAAGTACTTCATGAGAGAGTAATAGGCCAAGAGGAAGCAGTTAGTGCCGTATCAAAAGCCATACGTAGGGGTAGAGTTGGATTAAAAGATCCTAATAGACCAATTGGTTCATTCTTATTCCTAGGGCCAACAGGAGTTGGTAAAACTGAACTATCCAAAGCCCTAGCAGAAGCTATGTTTGGTGATGAAAGTGCAATGATTAGGTTAGATATGTCAGAGTATATGGAAAAACATAGCGTTTCTAAACTAATAGGTTCACCTCCAGGATATGTAGGTTATGATGATGGTGGACAGTTAAGTGAACAAGTAAGAAGACGCCCTTATTCAGTTATACTTTTTGATGAAATCGAAAAAGCTCATCCAGATGTATTTAATATATTACTACAAGTTCTAGATGATGGAATTATTACAGACTCACAAGGAAGAACAGTAAGTTTCAAAAACACAATTATAATAATGACATCTAACGCAGGAGCGCAAAATATAGTACAACCAAAGAGACTAGGATTTGCATCAGAACAAGATGATAAAGCAGATTACAATAAGATGAAAGAAAGTGTAATGGATGAGGTCAAGAAAATATTTAGACCAGAATTCATAAACAGAATTGATGAGATAATTGTATTCCATGTTTTAACAAAAGAAAATATTAGAGAAATTGTAAATGTGATGCTTAAGGATATATTTGACAGAACTACAGAACAACTTAATATCACACTAGAAGCAGAGGAAGAAGTATTAGATCATCTTGCTGAGATTGGCTATGATCAAACATTTGGTGCCAGACCTCTTAGAAGAGCAATCCAGACTACAATCGAAGACAAATTAGCTGATTCAATACTAGCTAAAACAGTAGAAGCTGGTGAAACAATAGTTCTATCCATGAAAGATGGAGAAGTAGTAGCAAACTACAAAGAAACAGCTGAAGCTGTAGAATAAAAGTTAGGGTTTTAGACAAAAACCAAGGTTAATAGACAAAATTCAATATATATAGTATTATAATAATTGGAAGGATAAGTTATGGTATATAATATAATTATAAATTATGTTAATTATAAATATTCATAGCTTGTTTTTTCCAATTATTTTTTTAAAATAAATTATTGTATTTGACATAAAAACTATTTTATAACTATGATAAAATAATGTGGATATTTATGTACAAATAAGATACAATTAAGATACAATCTAAGTACAGAAAAATTATAAACAAGAACAAGTTTATTATTAAGATAAGTTTATTAATAGGTATTTAAAACTAGGAGGTTAACAAAATGTCTGTTGTAGAAGAGTTGATTCGTAAAGAAGATAATGGGTCAATTAGTTTTGGTAACTATAAATTACACGAGAAAACAAAATTTGAGAACTTTGAATATGAAGGTGACTTATATAAAGTCAAAACCTTTGAAGAAATTACTAAGTTAGAACGTAATGGTGCTTTTGTATATGAATCTGTTCCAGGTACTATGGTAAATAACTTTAAATTTTCTGGAAAAGAACTTGATTTTTATGTTAAAGGGCTTGAAGACACTCAAGTTACTTTGGAAGTAGAACCAAATAAGAAATATAAAGTATTCATTAATGATATTAATGTTGGTACAATCACAACAGGTTTAGGTGGTAAGATTGTATTAAACGTAGAGTTTCATGGTGACAAACCCAACCATATAATGGTAAAGAGTGTATAATGCATAAACTAATATATAATACATAAAACATTTTATATTAAATAATGCAAGAATATAAAAATATAAGTAGTAGGAACTATTTGGTAGTATTGCTTCTACCTATTAGTTCCTATTTTTATAGGTATAATTGTAGTTCAGAAAGGGATAAAAATACAATGGCTAAAGCAAAAATAGTATTTTATTGTAAAGAATGTGGAAACGAAACAAGTAAATGGGCAGGCCAGTGTCCAGCATGTAAGGAATGGAATACCTTAGTTGAAGCCCCCAAAATTAAGAATAAGTCCTTTCAAGGCAAATCTCCACTTGAAAGACCTAAACCAATATTACTTTCTGAGGTAGAAACACAAGATGATGAAAGAATAAAAACCAATATACAAGAATTTGACAGAGTACTTGGTGGTGGAATAGTTATTGGATCATTTGTATTAGTAGGGGGAGATCCTGGGATAGGTAAGTCAACTTTGTTACTTCAAATGTGTCAGAAACTAGCTAAAGATAAGTATAAAGTCTTGTATGTTTCAGGAGAAGAGTCTTCTAGGCAAATAAAAATGCGAGGCGATAGGCTTGGGTCATTAGAAGGTAAGCTTAAAATCTTATGTGAAATGAATCTAGATATAATAGTAGAAGTGATAAAAAGTGAAAATCCTGATGTAGTTGTTGTAGATTCTATTCAAACAATGTATAAAGAGGATATAGGATCAGCTCCTGGTAGTATTGGACAAGTAAGAGAGACAACCCTTACATTAATGCAATTATCAAAATCAACAGGAATTTCAATATTTATAGTCGGTCATGTAACAAAAGATGGTTCAGTTGCAGGACCTAAGATGTTAGAACATATGGTAGATACTGTACTTTATATAGAAGGTGATAAAAGTGCAACCTATAGGATACTAAGGGGCGTGAAAAACAGATTTGGTTCAACTAATGAGATAGGGGTCTTTGAAATGCAAGAAAAAGGATTGGTTGAAGTTAAAAATCCATCTGAGTATATGCTTACAGGTAAACCAGAAGATGAGCCAGGATCTGTTGTAACAGCTTCAATTGAAGGGACTAGACCGATTTTAGTTGAAGTACAGGCTCTTGTTACACGGACAAATTTCAATTTACCAAAAAGAACAGCAGCGGGTACTGACTATAACAGAGTCAGCTTATTAATAGCAGTTTTAGAAAAAAGACTAGGTTTTCCTATGGATGATAAAGATGCATATATAAATGTTGCCGGAGGAATGAGAATCACTGAACCTGCTATAGACTTAGCTTTAGTTCTAGCAATTATGTCTAGCTTTAAAAACGAAACTATTGGTGGTAGAACTTGTGTATTTGGAGAAGTCGGTTTAACAGGAGAAGTAAGAGCTGTAAATATGGCTCAGCAAAGAGTTTCTGAGGCTGAAAAAATGGGTTTTGAAAGTTGTATATTACCAAAGAGTAATATTAAAAATATTAAAAAAAATAATATAAAATTAATAGGTATTAGTAATATATCTGAATTAAACAGCTTATTTAAAAAGAAGTAAAATAAGAATACAGATATAAGTGGATAATATAAAATATAATATAAAAAGCAAGATGCTCAAAAGTACAAACACAATATATCAAGAGATTAGTTCTTTAATATACTGTGTTTGTTTTTTGCAAATCTTATGGTTTTAAAGATTAGGTATCTTCCTCTGCTTCATTTACAATTTTTTCAAGGACATTTATTAAATCATGTATAGTATATATCTGAACGTCTCTTTCTAAAATAAAATCTTGGAGTTCAGGTGCTAAGGTTTTAAATTTGTCCTCGATAGCTGGAGCAACATATGACATAATTAATCACCTCAAGTCTATTATTCACTAATTATTATTATTTATCCTTAAAATGTAATATTTGTGAAAGACATTGACAAAAATTAAACATCCATATATAATGACAATACATGTGACAAGACAGATGAAATGTCAATATAAAACAAATAAAAGGATGGTATTAATTATTATGACTTCACAGTACAAAGTAAAAACAATGACTATAGCAGCTTTACTTAGTGCACTTGGGATATTAATTCCTTTGATTGCTCCTAAGTATGTATTACCACCAGCATCTTATACTCTAGCTAGTCATGTTCCAATATTTATAGCAATGTTTATATCAGTACCAGTATCGATTTTCGTTACCATAGTAACAGCAATTGGGTTTTTCTTTGGAGGCTATCCATTTGTTGTGACATTAAGGGCTCTAAGCCATATTATATTTGTAGTATTAGGTTCTTATATATTGAGTAGAAAACCCAATATTCTAAGTAATAAATTCAATGCCTCATTATTTGCTTTATTGATATCAGTAGTTCATGGTATTAGTGAAGTTTTAGTAGTAACTCAATTTTACCTAGTTGGAAATGCTGATCAATTATATTATGAAAAGGGATATTTAATTTCAGTTATATTATTAGTAGGGCTAGGAACAGTGATACATAGTTTGATAGACTTTGCTATTGCAGTATTTGTATGGAAACCAATTCAGAATATACTTCCTATTCCGGTGAATGTAAAGTTGAAAAACACAAGAGACAAGGATGTATAGACAGGATAAAAAATAATAACTACTTATATATATAAAGGTGTAAAGGAGATACTAATTTGCTATTGGCAAAATAGAATCTCCTTTTTAAATAGACTTTTATTATAAGATGTTACTTGTAGTTTAAATTATATTATTTTTAATTAATTAAAACTGTTTAAAGAGATATTGCTAATTATTTTGCTTGATATAAACCTTTTTGCTCCATGTATTTAAATATTGCTTCACCATGTTGTTGTTCTTCTTTTTGAATGTGATTAAGGACGTCACGTACCTGTGGGTCAGTAAATTCAAATATAGCTGTATCATAAGTGCCAGAAACATATTTTTCTGTCATTAATACATCTGTGCAAAGATCCTTATCTGATATTTGAGATTGACTACCTCCAGATTGCATTCCACCCATGGAAAAAGACTGATTAGCTTGTCCTTGTCCTTGACTTTGCCCTTGCATAGACCCACTTTGTCCACCACTACTTTGAGAACCCACATTAGGTAACTGACCATTAAGTAATTGATTAATGGAGTCTAAATGTGAACGCTCAGTGCTCTCGTGACTTTTAAATAAATTTTTAAGTTCAGGGCAAGATGCACGATTTGAATATTCATTATATTTCTTAATACATATTTCTTCGTGACTCTTTTGATCTTCTAGTAAAGTTCTTTCTTTTTGTGTTAAATTAACTATCATATTTTCACCTCCTAGATATTATTATTTGACTAAAGAGTGAAATTATCCATTAAATCATTAAAAACATATTTAAAAGATCAATTTTAGTTTAATTTATAAGATTAATAATGTATAATAAATATATAAAAAGTTTATTAATTTAATAATGGAGGATAGGATATGAACAGGGTAACTTTAAAAACAAATGCTAAAAATCAATTAAGAGGCAAATGGGGAGCTTCTGCACTTGCTACACTTATCTATGTGTTAGTTGTAGCTGCAGTAAGTGCAATTCCTGTAGTAGGTTGGATAGCTGGAATAATTCTTAGTCCAATAATGATTTATGGGTTTTATTATTATAATTATAAGACCTCAAAAGGTGAAGATGCTGATATCGGTGACTTATTTAAGGGATTTAATAATTTTGGAACTATAGTTGGAGCAGGCCTGTTAATAGGAGTGTTTACATTCTTGTGGAGCTTACTTTTTATTATTCCTGGTATTATTGCAACTTTTAGATACTCTCTTACATATTTTGTATTAATTGAGAATCCAGACATGAGTGCAATGGATGCAATAAGAAAAAGTAAAGAATTAACTTATGGATATAAATTTGATATATTTATTTTAATGCTTAGCTTTTTTGGATGGTCTTTACTATCATCACTTACTTGTGGTATTTTATTCCTTTGGGTATTGCCTTATATGATTGTTACATTTTCAAACCTATATAAAGAACTAGCAAAAGGAAATCCTAATTTGCAATAAAAGTATTTTGTGTTATACTATTTTAATAAATCACAAATAGAAAATACAAAATATCTATTATTTTTCTAACTATTAAAGACAAAACAATTTATAAGCAGAGTAGAATCATGTGCGTTAAGTGCTGGTTGAACAGGGAGTTGACAACCAGACGAAAAGTTAAACTTGCGGTACACGATTCGCATCCCGCTGCTACAGTTAGATAATATATATACACATATATATGTGGAATTATCTCTTATTGTAGTAAAAGGTTTAAATCTGCAAAGGAGGTAATTTTAATGAAAAAAATCATAGCAAGTTTTAAAGAATCAGCAAAAGAACTAAAGAATATTAGATGTTTAACATTAGCAGGAATGCTTGGAGCAATGTCAGTAATATTAAGTAATTTTACTATAGTAGTAACAGATTCACTTAAAATTAGTTTTTTCTTTTTACCAAGTAGGATTGCATATTATCTATTTGGTCCCTTTGTAGGGACTATATTTGGAGCTTCTATAGACATATTAAATTTTATTGTGAAACCAACAGGGCCTTTTCATCCTGGATTTACAATAAATGCAGCCTTATCAGGAATGATATTTGGCTTGTTGCTATATAAAAAGCCATTAAAGTTTTCACGCATATTAATAACTTCTACTATTAATATGATAATTGTGAATCTTATACTTAACACATATTGGATATCAACTATTACTGGTAATGCTGTATGGGCAAGCTTGCCTTTAAGAATCACTAAGAATATAATATTACTACCATTTGAAGCTATACTCCTTTATTTAGTTATTAAGGGTGTTGAATCAACAGGTGTAATTAAAATGTTATCACATGGGCGAAACAATTAATGTTTATATTAATCTATAAAGTAATAAAAATAGATGGGAGCTTATGGACTAACCATATGCTTCCATTTTATTGAAGAAGGAGTTGATAAAAATAATAATCACTGAAACAGATGAAAAACAAGGTGAGACTGAGAGTTCTCAATTGTTTGAACTGGTTAACGAAATAGAAAGATTAAGACAAGTTTTAAACAAGCAAATTTGTGAAGAAAACAATTTGTCTGATAAAGAAATATATGAAACAAGCGAAAAGCTAGATAATTTAATAGCAAGATATATTGATTTAAAAGAAAAGAATAAGTAGGTAATTAAGTAAGTCATACAATATAAAAGTTGTATGTCTTATTTTATTGTAAAAACATATAGTAGAATAAAAACAAAATTACATTATTAAAAGGTTTATATAATGATATTTTATTTACTATCATATATAATAGATATATATAATACAAATAGAGGTGAAAGCATTTGTTAAATAATAAGGATCTAGAATATATATCTGGTAGTTATAAGTTTTGGAACAAATTAAATGAAAAACAAAAGGAGTCATTTGTAAAATCCACAGAAAAGATGCATTATAAAAAAGGAGACCGCATCTATGGTGGTGAATCTGACTGTGTAGGAGTATTGCTTATAAAAGAGGGTAACTTCAGGGTTTATTTGCTTTCGGAAGAAGGGAAAGAAGTCACCTTGTATAGAGAAGAAAAAGGTGATATATGTATGCTTTCTGCTTCGTGTATGTTAGAGCAAATAACTTTTGATGTACATATTGATGCGGTAACTGACTGCGAAGTTTATAAAACTTCTGTTCCTGTCTATGATAATCTGTGTAAAGAAAATGTATATGCTGACAACTTTACCAATAAAATAATAATTGATAGATTTTCTGATGTTATGTGGGCTATGCAACAAATTTTATTTATGAGCTTTGACAAGCGTTTAGCAATATTTTTATATGAAGAAGCAATTAGAAACAAATCAAACAAAATAAGACTAACCCATGATCAAATTGCTAAATATGTTGCTAGTGCAAGAGAAGTTGTAACAAGAATGCTTAATTATTTTGCAGACGAGGGTATTGTTAAGCTGTCTCGTGGAGTAGTAGAAGTGATTGATAGGGATAAACTAAAAGAAATAACATATTAATATCCTTTGATTACATTTACTTTGTGTGAGTTAATCACAGACTATGGTTTATTAATATTGTATTATGTACTTAAGCAAATTAATAATTCACTAAAAAGTTATTTGAAAGGGGATTTATATGAGTACAATAAATATTACTAAACAAAATTTTGAAGAAGAGGTTATGAATTCAGATAAGCCAGTATTATTAGACTTCTGGGCAGGTTGGTGTGGTCCATGTAACATGCTATCACCTATAATTGATGAAGTGGCATCAGAAGTAGATAGTAAGGTTAAAGTAGGTAAGGTAAATATAGATGAAGAATCTGAGTTGGCAAATCAATTTAAAGTAATGAGTATTCCGACACTTGCACTTATAAAAGACGGGAAAGTTGTAGAGAAAAAGGTTGGAGTTCAACCTAAACAAGCGATCATATCCATGGTTTCCTAGGAGAGTGTAAGATATATATAATTATATATAATTTATTAATAACAATTATTTTCCATAAAGTTTGTAATATATTATTAGCATATTTATATTTTGATAAATAATAAATTATAAATATGTTAATAATAAACTTAGAATGGGAAAGGTGGTAATATGGATAAAAAATATGAAAAATTATTTGAACCAATAAAATTAGGAAATGGTGTTGAAAGTAAGAATCGCTTTGCAATGGCACCTATGTTAATCTTCGGTTCTAATGATGATGATACATTAGGTAAAGAAGACTTAGATTACTTTTCAATTAGAAATGATACAGGTGGAATCATCATAACAGGAGCAGCAAGTGTGTCTAGAGATGGGCATGGGATGGAAAATCAAATAACTGCTTATGATGATGATAAAGTTCCTGGATTAAAGGAGCTTGCTTCTTTAATTAAGGAAAAAGGTAACTTAGCAATTATGCAGTTGCATAATGCAGGTAGAGAGTCACTTGCTACTTATAAACGCACAGGTGTAACATATGCTCCATCTAAAATAGATTTTCCTTTTTTAGATTATGTTCCTGAAGAACTTAGTCCAGAGCAAGTTGATCAATTTATTAAAGACTATGGTGAGGCAACTAGAAGAGCTATTGAAGCAGGCTTTGATGGTGTAGAAATTCATGGTGCAAACCATTACTTGATTCAACAGTTTTTCTCTGCCTATTCAAATAAACGTGAAGATAAATGGGGTGGAAGTTTTGAAAAGAGAATGAATTTCCCTCTGGCTGTTGTTGATCAAGTTAATGAAATTGTAGATAAGTATGCAGATGATTCATTTATAGTAGGTTACCGTATATCTCCAGAAGAAGTTCATGGAGAAAATGTTGGATATACAGTTGATGAAGTTGTTAAATTAATCGACAAAGTGATTGAACATAATGTTGATTATATTCATTTATCAATGGCTAAGTATGATGATATGCCAGCCCTTGGAGGCAGGGATGAACCAATCACTACTACTATTTATAAAGCAGTAGATGGTAGAGTTCCAGTAATGGCAGCAGGAACAGTGGCTACACCTGATGATGCCTTAGATGCATTAAATTATGTAGATATAGTTGCTTTAGGAAGAGCAGTAATTATTGATCCAGACTTTGTGGTTAAAATAAGAGATGGCCAGGAAGAAAAAATAGAAACTTCCGTTGAAGGTAGATTTGATGACTTAAGGCTACCTAAAACCTTAAAAGATTTCTGGCAGGCAGAAGGATCACCACTACCACCACTAAAGGGTTTATAATATAATTTTTATATATATTAAAGATAGAGAAGACAACCAAATTAAAGGTTGTCTTTTTTCATTTATAAGATCCTTAAGATTTTATTAACTTCATTGCGACAGCTTACAAATTGTGGTAATATATCCCTAAATAACCATATAATGGAATATTCATATTCAGAAGCATCTGTAAATTTAGTTTCGGGATCACCGATTTTAGTTATTA
>CAZXSM010000025.1:0-25290 GCA_964643255.1 uncultured Lachnospiraceae bacterium | reverse complement strand
ATAGAATAACTAGTCATGTTTTTAAATGCAAAAAATCCACTGTGTATAAAAAAACAAACATTAAAATTTAACTAACTTCAACTTCGGAGTTATTTTTATCTATTTCTTTTGCTTGTCTTAGCAGAAATTTATATCTTTTTTGCATTGCATTTACTTCGTAAATATAAGAATCAATCAAATCAGGATCAGAAACATTTTCAAAGTTTGAGTAGGCGCTTTCTATAGCAACTTTAATTTTTTCAATATCGGAAATTAATGAGCCGTATTTTGATTCCTTTTTTCTGGGAAATATATTCATATAGCATTCTCCTTCTACCTATTTTTATTGATGAAAGGAATAGTTGTTATATTATTAGTATAGTCATGGAATTAGAAGAATATACTACAATAGATAGAAAAATATACCTTTATGAATACTGATAGGAGGAATAGATATTGGACACAAATGTAGAAAGTAAGATTTTTGTAGCAATTATAATAATAAGTACAGTGCTATTAATAATAAGTATAGTTAAGCAGAAATTTGATTTAATAATTGATTTTGGACTGCGTATTGCTGCAGGTCTACTAGCCATTTACATATTAAATGCCATATTACAAGGCTTTAACATTGATTTAGCTGTAGGTATAAATGCTTTAACTGCTTTAGTTGTTGGAATATTAGGAATACCAGGATTTGCAATGCTTTACGGGATAGCACTATATTTTTTTATGTTTTAATAATATTGTTTTGAGAAAGTATAGTCTAATAACTAAAAGAAAAGGCTGTCACTATAGAAGATAATTTAAACTTATATACTGACAGCCTTTTTGAAAATAAAATTTAGCAATATGCACATTAAATTATAATAAAAATGTGACTTGTCATAAAAAGTAAGAATATAAGAAAATATAGTTGACATTTGATAAGAAACTGTTGTAATATTATTCCATCTTATATAGCGAGGTGAATTACATTAATCTAAAAATGTATTACCTGTTAATCTTAGTACTTCTAGCGGTTTATCATGATATAAAATCATATAAAATAAAGAATTATATAATAGTAATTGGAATTATTACAGGTTTAGCTTTTAATATTAGGGATTTAGAATTTACAGCTATCTATACTTTTCTATTAGCTACAATATTACCAATAATTATTCTCTTTCCACTATTTCTAATCAAAGTCTTAGGTGCAGGGGATATTAAGTTTTTCTCTGTGATAGGATCTTATCTGGGAGTGAGTGCTGTTGTAGAAATTATAATCATTTCTTTTTTAATAGGAGCAATCATATCTATTATCTATCTTATATGTACCAAATCATTTCTAAAAAGATTAAATCATTTAAAATCCTATATATCTAATTTAATTAAAGAAAACAAAATTGTTCTTAGTAGCGGTAAAGTGACTATAAAAGATATCAAAATTTCCCCATACTATGAAAAAGACAAGCATGGTAGACAAGGAGTAATTCATTTTTCTGTAGCTATTCTATTTGCTTTACTAATATATCTTATTTAGAAGGAGGTGAAAATTTGGGAACAATTCTAGGTATTTTTGATTCTGACTTAAAGTACTCAAGTCAGCTAATGAATTATATTAAGAGAAAACATAAAAATATTAATCAAGTAAGAATTTTTACGAATAAAGTAATATTATACGATTTTCTATCTGATAATAAAATCGATGTATTACTTATAAGCCAGGACAAGAATGAAGAGATTATAGAACATGATAATATTGATAATATATGTATTTTATCAGAAGGAGGGCGTATATTTGAAGTTGATGATAGTAAGGATAAAAAAGTCATATATAAGTTTCAGTCAGCTGAGCAAATAATATATGAAGTCTTTAGCTATTATCCAGAACTAAATAAAAATTACAATATTAATGATATAAATAAAGTTAAGATTATAAGTATATTTACATTAAATGAACATTTAGCTAAGGATAACTTTTCTTTTAATTTGGCAAATCAATACGGAGTAGATAAAAAAACTTTATTAATAGATTTAAATCTATTACATGGCAGATCTCAAATCGCTAACATAAATTCTGAAAACAATCTATCAGAATTTCTTTATTTTCTAAAATCACAACCCACTAATATAATAATAAAAATGAAAAGCCAAGTAGAGAAGTTAGGAAACTTTGAATATTTAAATGGTGTTAAGTTTGGTCCTGATCTTTATAATTTATCTTCTAGTGATTTTGAGTTTTGGATTCAAGAACTACAAGCATCAGATTATGAAATTATTGTTTTTAATATTGGCTGTTATATGGAGTCAATATTAGACGTATTAAGAAAAAGCAAGGAAATTTTATTAATTTTAAAAAAGGATCTATGGAATATGAATCTGTACAACAATTTAACGGACCAACTTAATTGGACAGGATACGATGATGTAGTTAATAAGGTCCAAGTAGTAGAAGTTGCTAATGAAATAATACAATCAAATATGGATAATGAAGTGAACAATATTTTTGATGGTAAGTGGGGTGATTTTGCAAAAATTTATGCAGGAGATAATTAGTGAAATAAAAGATGAAGTCGTAGGTAAGATTGACTTATATAAAGAATATGATGATAAGGAAATTTATGAAGTAATCGATGAAGTTATAATAAGCAAGAGTAAAAGCTTATATATAAATATAAAAGATAAGAAAAGTATAAGAAGGACTATATTTAATTCAATAAAGCGATATGATATTCTTCAAGATTTAATAGAAGATTCTACTATTACTGAAATAATGATAAATGGGGCAGATAATATCTTTATAGAACAAAATGGCTCGGTCAGTAAGTGGGATAAGAAATTTGAATCCAATAAAAAACTAGAAGATATAATCCAGTCCATAGTATCAAAGTCAAACAGAATAATTAATGAAGCTAATCCTATAGTCGATTCAAGACTATCTGATGGATCAAGAGTTAACATAGTGCTTCCACCTATTTCTTTAAGTGGACCTGTAGTAACTATTAGAAAGTTCCCAGATAAGCCCATTTCAATGAATAAATTAATCCAGTTTGGGACATTAACCAAAGAACTGGCTTTATATTTAGAAAAATTGGTTGTGGCAGGTTATAACATATTTATAAGCGGAGGTACGGGTTCAGGCAAGACCACTTTTCTTAATGTATTATCAAATTTTATCCCTTCAGATGAAAGAGTTATAACAATTGAAGACTCTGCTGAGCTACAAATTCAAAATATTCCAAACTTAGTTAGACTAGAGGTAAGAAATGCCAACATAGAAGGAAAAAACGAAATTTCTATTAGGGACCTTATTAAGTCGAGTCTCCGAATGCGACCAGACAGAATAGTCGTTGGTGAGGTTAGAGATGGAGCTGCCCTTGATATGTTACAAGCAATGAATAGTGGACATGATGGCTCACTTTCAACGGGACATGCAAACTCAGCACAGGATATGCTTTCGAGACTAGAAACCTTGGTGTTAATGGGCGGTTTAGAGATTCCTTTAATGGCAATACGAAAGCAAATTACCTCTGCAATTGATATAATTATCCATCTAGGTAGGATAAGAGATAAAAGTAGAAAAGTAATAGAGGTTTCAGAGGTTTTAGATTGTATAAATGGAGAATATGTATTATCTAAATTATATGAATTTAAGGAAACTGGGGAAGACGATAAGGGAAAGGTTATAGGACAAATAGTTGAGACAAACAATGAATTAATAAATGACTCTAAGTTAAGAAAAGCGGGGATTTTGTGATACTAGATTACAATGAGTACCAATATTCAAAAAGAGAATGGATTAAATATTTCATACAAGGTGCATTAATTGGGGGATTTATTGGCTATATATATTATTATAATTTAATTGCAATGATACTATTAATGGCTTATGGGTTTTATTATGTAAAGAACAAAAGAATAGACTTAATCAAAGAAAGAAAGTGGCAATTAAATCTGGAATTTAGAGATAGTCTATTAAGTATATCATCAGCTCTTAATGCAGGATATTCAATAGAGAATGCATTTGAACAGGCAGTTGAAGATTTAAAGCTTATGTATAATGAGGATTCTCTTATAGTTTTAGAGTTTGAGAGTATGGTTAATCAAATTAAGATGAACCTTACCATAGAAAATGTTTTAAAAGATTTTGCTAAAAGAACAGATATTGCTGATATCGCTATATTTTCAGAAGTATTTTCTACAGCAAAAAGAACTGGAGGAGATTTAATAAAAATTATTAGAAATACAGGAAACTCAATAGGCGACAAAATTGAAGTAAAGAGAGAGATAAAAACTATGATTACTTCAAAGAAAATGGAAAGTAAGATAATGAATTATATACCTTTTGGAATTATTATATACTTAAAATTATTTTCACCTGGCTTTCTTGATCCCCTATACAACAACATTACTGGATTTATCATCATGTCAGTACTTTTAATTATGTATTTATTTGCATATAGGATGTCAGAGAAAATAATGGATATAGAGGTGTAAAAATGATTTTTATAAATTTGCTAATACTGATTATGTTCATTGTGTTATTTATAAGAACAAAGAGTTATGAAAAAGATTTTGTAGCCACACTTGATGAAGAAAGGTATAAATTAAAGCAAATTTTCCCTTTAGGTCTATATATAGTTGACAGTCTAAAGAGAATAGAAAAACACTTTAATTTTTCAAAGCAAGAGGGTTCTTTAAAAGCTATTTATGTAGGTGAACATATACAAGTAGTTAAAAGATTATATTTATGTAATAAAATCGTGATGGCTTTACTAATAATTTTTGCATTTAATATATTATCTATATTTTCTTATATAAACGCTGCAAATAGTGGAAATCTTCAAGAAAATTATATAATAAATAGGCCAGTGACATCTTCACAAATGAACACCATTAGCTTAGACGTATATATGACTCAGGAAGATTTGCTTGTATTAGCAAAAGAGATTGATTTAGAGATTCAAGGAAGGAAATATACAGAAGAAGAATTAAGCAAATTGATTATTAATGCAAAAGAATATATAGATTCAAATATTTTACAAGATAATAGATCATTTAAGGAAATCTATACTAATATAAAGTTGGTTTCACATATTCCAGATACCGAGTTATATGTTGACTGGGAGATTGGAGACTATGATTTTATTTCAAGTGAAGGAAAAATTAATAATGAGAGTTTAGAAACAGAGGTAGATACTTGGGTTAAAGCCATAATTACATATGAGGATATAAAAGTAGACTATAAAATAGATTTAACCCTTTACCCAAAGAAATTTACCCAAGAAGAACTAGCATACAGGCAACTTTTAGAAGCACTTGAGAAAGCAGATAATATAACAGATAGTGAGAATGTTTTAGAATTACCAAGTGAAGTTAATGGTATGGAAGTTTACTGGAAAGAAAAAGAAGATACATCAAGTTCTATACTTTTTCTAATGGGGATTATAGTAGCAGTAGTGATTTTCATAGCTTATGATCAGGAATTGTACGATAAGGTAGAAGAAAGAAATAGACAAATGTTATTAGACTATCCTGAAATCATCAACAAAACAACCCTACTCCTAGGTGCAGGCATGCCTTTAAAAAATGCCTGGCATAAAATTGTAGAAGATTATAAAATTCAAAATACTAAAAAAAGATACGCATATGAAGAAATGCTCATAACAAGTAATGAATTAATGATAGGGACTTCAGAAATAACAGCATATGAGGGCTTTGGAAGAAGAGTAAAATTGCTGCCATATTTAAAGTTTTCATCATTAATAGGTCAAAATGTTAAAAAAGGATCTGCAGACTTGCTTAGTATCTTAGAAGTTGAAGCATTAGAAGCATTAGAAGAACGCAAAGAATTAGCAAAAAGAATAGGTGAAGAAGCAGGAACTAAATTATTATTACCTATGATGCTTATGTTATTGATAGTACTAGTGATAGTTATCGTACCAGCTTTTTTATCTTTTCAAATATAAGAAAAACAAGGAGGAATTTATGGATATTAAGATGTTAAGAGAAATAATTAAGGAATTTATGCTAGAAGAGGAAGGTGTAGGAGTTGTAGAAATAATCCTTATTATAGTAGTTGTAATTGGACTTGTTATTATTTTCAAAAGTCAGTTAACCTCTTTAGTCAATAGCATATTTCAATCTATAACCAATAAAAGTAAGGAAATAACAGGATAAATGACTAAGAAACATACTGCAAATGGCTCAATAACTGTGTTTTTATCAATGATACTACTATTAATCATTTCTTTAATGATGACTACAGTTGAAGCTTTAAGAGTATATTGTATGTCAGTATATACAGAACGGGCAATATACACAGCATTAGATTCAGTTTTAGCAGAATACTATTATCCCTTATTTAAAGAATATCATGTGTTTGGTCTAGATGGTTCTTATGGTTCAGATAATATTAATGAAGGTATAATAGAAGATAAATTATATGAATATATGGAATACACATTTGAGCCAAGTAAAAACATATACTTTGGAGATTATAATTTAAATATAAAAAACTTTAATTTATTTGATATAAAAACAGATAATATAGAGGTTAAAGATTATAAGACCCTTATGGACTACGATGGAGCTTTATTTAGAAATCAGGCTATAGATTATACAAGATATAGACTAGTAGGTGATGGATTAGAGACTTTTCTAGAGAAAATAAATGTTATTAAAGATAGTGGGCTAGAAGATATATCAGATACTAAATATATTATGGAGGAAAAGATAAGTGTTGAAGAAGAAGTTTCAATAATCACAAAGGACTTAATGGAACTAAGTAGCCTATTAGATGGCATAGTAATAAGTAGTAATGGGGCAAAAACTAGTAGTAATGGCTACCTGCAGATAAACAATACTTTTGTAAAACAAATATGTAATTCACAAGCAACTATAAGAAATCCATATCCAACAAACTCTTGGGTATCTTCATCTCTAAAAGGCAAGTACATAGACCCAACAAGTTTAATTAATAAAAGTATCTCATATTTAGACTCTTTAATAGAGAATAGACAAGATATGGACCTTATAGAAAGTGAAGAAATTAGCAGTGAAGAAATTAACAGTGAAGAATATACCATTGAAAAAACGAAAAAGATAGAAGAGATTAATAAAAGAGAGAAAGAACTAATAAAGGATTTTAATAAAAGTATCAAAAGTATAGAAAACACAGTAAACAACATTTATCCGTTAATTCAAAAAGCAATTAATGTAACTGACGGAATTAGTTCTAAACAATCTAAACTTACAAAATCAATAAACAATTATAAATCAACACTATCATCTAAAGAAAATATAATTAATGATGATCTATATAGTAGTTTATGGAGTGATTATCAAGAATTAGAAAAATATAAAACATCAAATAATAGTGAAAATTCCTATGATTTTAATGGAATGAATAGTACTTTAAAGAAAAACAAGGATGTTTTATTTAATATTAAACAAGACATTAATATTAAAGTTACGACTAATAAAAACTCATGGTTAAGCTCTAAGGAGAAACTAAACAATTTAAAATCTGAATTTTCAAAATATAGTCATAAAGATTTACAAATTGACTACAGTAAGCTAACAAAAAAAGAAAACACGCCAGATGTTTTTAAGGAATTTAACAAAGTAGTTGGTCAAGGAGTTATGGGCTTGTTACTTGAAGATGCAAGTGTTAATTCTGACAAAAATATAGAAGATATCAGTAATAATTCCTTGCCTTCATATATACATAAAAACAATATTAAACTTGCTAATATTAACAAGATGAACAATTTTAATCTAGAAAACTCATTTGGTATATTTCATGAGATGATAGATACATTTTTTAAAGAGTTTAATGCACTAGATGTATTAAAGTCATCAGCAGATACAGTAGGGAGTGCTTTTCTATATCAAAAATATTTATTAGACCATTTTGGATCTTATGACACAGAGACAAAAGTTGAAATGCCTACATCGTTAGAATATGAAATTGAATATATACTACATGGAAAAAAGTCAGATTCAGAGAATATTAATTCAATGGTATCTAATTTGCTTATATTTAGAACTATGATGAATACAATTTCATTATATACTAATGCAGAAAGCAATGAAGAAGCAGCTATACTAGCAAATGCCCTAGTAGGTTTTCTAGGTTTACCAATTCTTGTTACTATAACTAAAACTATTATATTATTTATTTGGGGACTTGCAGAAAGTTTAATAGATGTATCTGCTTTACTCCAAGGAAAAGAAATCCCAATATATAAATCTCCAAAAGATATAAAACTGAAACTTTTTGAATTACTATTAGTGAGTAGACAACTCATTAAAGAGAAGACAGAAGAAATTCAAAGTGTTAAATCACCATTATATTTGAATTATTCTGAATATTTAAATATATTATTATTCTTTAAAAACAGAAGATCAAAAGTCTTTAGAGCATTAGATTTAATTCAAGTAAATTTACAAAATTGTTATGAAGATACATTTTATATAAATAATTGTCTATTTGGTATTCAAGTGTCTGTAGATTTTTCAATGGATCAAAAATTTGTAACATTACCATTTGTTAAAAACACACTTGGCCTATCTAAAAGTAAATATCTGCATAGTACTGTTCATGAATATTCATATTAACAAATTGCTAGGTTTATAATTGGTCTATAGGATGAATTGGTATATCCGTTTAATTAAGGTTCAAATCTCTCCAAGAAAAAGAAGCATTTATCCAAAAAACTAAATATTTATATACTTTAAAACACTATTTTGCAAATCAAGTAAGAGTGTCAAAAGAATATCTTAATAACAAATCACAAAGACCCCTTAAAAGAATGGGTATATCAATTCATCCTATAGACGATTAATAAGGAGTTAAGATTGAAAGATAACAATTCAATTAACAACAAAACCAAGGCTTCACTTACAATAGAGGCGGCCCTCATATTACCAATTTTTATATTCGCTATTATTGCATTTATATATTTACTTCAATTAATAATCATAAACAATAATTTTCAAGAATCAATAACCAATATTGGTCTCAGTACAGCAAAATATGGATATGTATATGAAAGTATTAGTGATTTTGCAACAGATGAAAAAGGAGACTTAGAGAGCCAAAGGGAAGAGGGAGTAACAAATAGTTTATTAGAAGAGGCAATAGCAAAAAGTATAAGCAGTCTTTACTATAAATTACAATTAACTAGCAAAACAAATACAAAAGCATTAAATAAATCTATAATCAAAAACGAATTTAGTGGCGTAAGTACTTATTTATCAAGCTTTATGGAAAAAGATAATGAAGTGGATATCATAATAAATTATGATATAGCTCTTCCAGTACCTTTTATAAAGATTGATAATTTTCATATAGTTCAAAGAGTAAGGCTAAATGCTTGGACAGGCTATCGACCAATACCTAAGTTTACATCTGCGTCGGAAGGAACTGAAGAAACCGATGAAAATGAAGAAATGGTTTATATTACAGCTAGTGGGAAGGTATACCATAATTCAGCTAATTGTACTCATATAAAGTTATCTATTAAGAATGTTCCAGTTGATCAAGTGAAAAATTTGCGAAATAGTTCCGGTGGCAAGTATACTAGCTGCTATATATGTGGGTCTCGACCACAATCAGATAAGAATATATATATTACAACTAGTGGGGATAGATATCATAATGATAGAACTTGTAGTGGTTTAAAAAGAACAGTAACAAAGGTTCCTTTAAAAACAGTAGAGGATAGAGCCGCTTGTAAAAGGTGTGGTAAATAAAGGAGAATATGTGGAAAATATTGATATTATATTTAGAACAGTATTACTAACTTGGCTTTTACTTTGTAGTTTGCAAGATATCAAGGATAAGCAAATTAACCTTATATTAATTTCATTAGGTTTTATTTTGTTATTTATAATTTCAATTATAATAGGAGACCTTTCCTTATGGCAAAGAATTGCAGGTCTTACTTTAGGAATAATACTTTTAATATTAAGCAAAGTTAGTGAAGGACAAATAGGTCTAGGTGACGGATTAATATTTTGCATTATAGGTCTATCTTCTGGCTTTTATATTAATTCTCTTATATTGATTTATAGTTTATTACTAGCGGCTGTATTTTCTATTATATATATGATATTTAAAAAAGTTAATAAGAAAACAACTATACCTTTTATACCATTTATATTTGTTGTTACATTGGGGGTATGCTTAATTGAGTAAGAAATATAAGCTTTGTGTTAATGGAAACTACACTGTAGAAGCAGCTTTGATTTTTCCATTAGTAATATTTATAATTGTTGGGCTTATATATTTGGCATTTTACTTACATGATCTTGGAAAAGTCCAAGCCATATTATATGAAGGGCAAATAAGAGCTAAAGGCCTAATAAATAATGAAACAGACATTAATGATAAAATCTTGTCTTATGATAATTATATAGATAGAACTTGTTTTTATCCAATTGATAATAAATTTAGAAAAAAAGAAGATGAAATAAAAAAGTATATAGAAAAAAAATCTAAAAATACACTTATCATATCTAATGTCAGGAATATTAATGTTAAAGCGAATGCCTTTAGTGTTAGCTTAGAGGCAGAAGTAGATTTTGAATTTCCTTTTAAAATAGTTCAAGAATTTTTTAAAGGTAATGAAAATACTGTGGTTAAAAGTAATGAATATATACATAGTCCAACTAGCTTTATTAGAGGCTATGAAGTAGCAAGTAGTGTAGGTAGAAAGGTAGATATTATTAAGATAGTAAATGAAAAACAAAAAAAGCTCTTTGAATTAATAAAATAGTACATAGGTAGGTAATTAAGTATGGAAGCAAAGTATATAATGGATATGCAAACAAATTACTTAGTTCTAGAAAGTAAAGAGGATTATTCAAAAAATTATATGGCAAAAATGATTGTTAATAACAATATCCCAGGGTTATTAATGACAGAACTTCGTTGTATAGATGATAAAGATTATTTTTATTATGATATAACCTCAAAAGACACTATATTTAATATTTATAAGAATCAATTAGTAAAATATGAAGATTTGAAAAACTTATTGAAAGATATTATATGTATATTAGAAAGCAGTGGGGATTATCTATTAGAAGAAATAGGTTTTGTACTTCAGGCTGAATATATATATTTAAATCAGGAAGATCAAAAACCTTTATTATGTTATTACGTTAACAATGATATATCTCTATTAGAACAATTTGAAAGTCTTCTAGAATATTTCATGAACAAGGTAGATTATAAAGATGAGAAGTCGGTTATGTTAGTATATAACTTATATAGAACTATTAAGGAAACTAATGTGACCTTTAAGCAATTAAAACAAGAATTATTAAAAGAAAACACTTTGGAGACTGATACATTAGAGGACAAGAAAGTAAAACCTAACACATTAGAAACTAATGAAAATGATAAGGTTAATACTTACCTTGAAAATAAGATGATTAATCAAGAAACATCATACATTAATGAAGTGCAGGGTGAGAAAGAAATTCTTGTTTTTGCTGAAAAAACCTATATTCTTGCTACTATTTCAGTTATCCTTAGTATAATAATTATTATTATCACATTTAAGTCTAAGATTTTATATAATTCCTTTGGAACACAAATAGATATCATAAAAATATTATGTTTTACAATAATAATATTGTGTCTAGAAGGCTTTGCCCTCAGTAAGATATTTAGTTCTAAAAATAAAATTACAAAAATTGTTCCTTGTAACAACAAAACACAAATATCAGACAAGATAAATAGTGAAAGCATGGAAACTTTTTCCCATAATAAGAATTATAATAGTGGTAACCATAGTGTCAACTTAAATGAAAATCTAAATGATAATCTTAACGACAATTTAAATGATAGCTATAATACAAACTATAATACAAAGGCTAAAGTTGATCATAATAATGATTTGATAAACAAGTATAAGACTAATTATAATGATGGTAAGGATAATTGCACCCAAATTCTATATAATGGGTTTGATGAAGAGGATAATAAAACAGAAATTCTAAGTAGTTTCGATATAAATCAAACATATTATTATTTTGAATCATCTAAAAACAAAGAGAGAATATTTATAGATGTTTCACCTTTTATTATTGGTAAAAACGACAGGGGTGTAAATTATAGAATTGAAGATCATTCGGTAAGCAGATTTCATGTAAAGATTTCTATAGAAGGTGAAGATATTACTGTTACAGATTTAGCTTCTACAAATGGAACATATATAAACAATAGGAGGATTAAGGAATACGAGACAGAAAATCTCTATGTTAATGATGTAATTATGTTTTCAAATCGGGAATATGTTTTAAAAGAGGGATAAACTTTCTATTAATAATTATAAAAAGTTTTATCCTTTTTTACAAAAGATAAGTAATTTATTAAGTTAGTTTAAAAAGCCTTGTAAATATCACTCTTTTAATTTATTATACTGATAGGAAGGTCTGTAAATATTGGGAATGATAAGTATAAAGGACATTGATTATGATTTTGAAACAGTTGTATATAGGATTAGTTAATTTAGGATATACCAGTGTAGGAATAAATAGAGATAATATAAGTTTATTCCAACTTGTTGTGGAAAACAGTATCAATATAGTAGTTGTTTATGATTCTCCAACAGGACTAGAATATACCACAGATCAACTAACTTATATTAATAAGCAAATAAGTAACTTCTACTATAATAAAGGTTATTTTAATGTAGACTTACTTGGTATTATAGCAACTAAAAATGTTGGAAATATAAAGTCAATTGCTATGAATAACAATAACTTCTGGTTGATAGATACTAATGAAAATAAACTTATAATATACGAAAATCAAGACCCTAAACATAAAATTCTAGCAAATCATATTCAAGACATATTAAAGGATATCAAAACCAACAGTTTAAATGATTTGAATAATGAAGCTAACAATGAATATCTCAATTATATAAACAGGAAATCTTCAAAAAGTATAATAAGTAGATTTATGTCTGAATGCAATACAATATTAATTGTTGTTACTGTACTGGTATATATTGTTGTAAATATCATTGGAAGAGAAAGTGGTAGGGACCACTTAGTTTTATCTGGAGCCTTATATTGGCCTGCAATTGCATATTCTAAAGAGTTTTACCGTCTATTTACTTATATGTTTTTTCATGCTAATATCACCCACTTAGTAAATAATATGCTTGTTCTTTTTTTCTTAGGGGATAATCTTGAAAGGGCAGCAGGTAAATGGAGATATTTAGTTTTTTATTTTGGTTCAGGGATTATTGCAGGACTTACTTCTATGACTTATAATATGGTTAATAATTATAATGTGATTTCCATTGGTGCATCGGGAGCGATATTTGGAGTAGTAGGATCAATGGTTTATATTGTTATTAGAAATAAAGGGCGACTTGAAAATATTAGTACACGGCAAATGATTTTATTTGTTATATTCAGTTTATATGGTGGATTAACTAGCCAGGGTGTAGATAATGCAGCTCATATTGGAGGATTAGTATCAGGGTTTATATTAGCCGCTATATTTTATAGAAAATCAAGTAAAAAAAATACTGAACTTGAGGGAGAAGTTTATGATAATTAATATATATTATGGAGGTAGAGGATTAATAGAAGACCCTACCATTTATGTAATCAATAAATTAAAAAGAACGTTAGAAGAAATCAGAGTCAAAGTAAATTTATACAATTTATATGAGGAGAAAAACAATATTCCTTTTCTTATTAATACATTAAAAGATGTTGATGGAGTAATATTGGCAGTCAATGTTGAATGGTTGGGCATAGGAGGCTTTATGCAGCAGTTTTTAGATGCATGTTGGCTCTATGCAGATAAGGAAAAACTAAGCAAGCAATATATGATGCCTGTGGTAATTTCTTCTACATTTGGAGAGGAAGAAGCAGCTCAATATCTAGAAAAGGCATGGAGGATATTAGGAGGAAAGACCTGGCAAGGGATTTGTGCCTATGTAAAAAACCAAATAGATTTTGAAACGAATAAGTCGTATACAGATTTAATTGAGAAAAGAGCTGAAGAGTTTTATAGAGCTATTAATCATAATAGAAAAACATTCCCTCTAAGTTCTTCTTTACTAAGAAATAAGATATTAAAAATGCCAAACGAACTGACACCTCAAGAGAATGAGCAACTGGCAAAATATGTTTCTGATGATCGATATGTTAAGAAGCAAAAAGAGGACATCGATGAACTTACAGAGCTTTTTAACGATATATTAATAAAGGGTGAAGAAAACAGCTCAAAGTACGACTATATTAGTCTGCTAACCGAGAACTTTAATCCCATTGATGACTATAGTGCAAGTTATGGAATTGAAATAACTGACTTAAACAAAACGTTGATTATAGAAGTAAATAACGATAATATAAACTGCTATTATGGACAAGATAGTGAGCTAGATGTGCTTGCTAAAATTAGCCAGGAGAATATGGATAATTTAGTAGAAGGAAATATAACATTTTATAATGGATTTATGTCTGGTATATTAACAGCCAAAGGTAATTTTAATAAGTTAAGGAAATTTGATCAAATACTCGATTTTAATAAATAAGGGAAATTATTATAACTATTATATAAATCAAAAGGAGAAGCTTATGGATACTAATTGCATATTTTGTAAAATTATAAACAAAGAAATTGGCTCAAATATTTTATATGAAGATGATGATTTCCAAGTAATTCTTGATAATTCTCCAGCAACAAAGGGACATGCTATTTTAATCACAAAAAAACATTACAGCAATGTATTTGAAATGGATTCTGAAATAGCGGGTAAATTATTTCCTCTTGTATTAAAAGTTGCAAATGTTATGAAGGATGAATTAAATTGTTCTGGATTTAATCTATTGCAAAATAACGGAAAAGATGCAGGACAGACAGTGTTTCACTTTCATTTACACCTAATACCTAGGTATGAAGATGATGGAGTAAACTTTACTTGGGGTAGATATGATTACGCAGATGGACAAGCAAGTGAAATAGCAAAAAAGATTTCTGATATTTTATAAAAAATAAAATATTTTAATCTTAAGCTAAATAGAAGATATTCAATTAAAAAAAATAAAAGTTAATATAAGACAGAATACAAAATCTCTATAAAACTTTGAAATGCTAGTATTTCAAAGTTTTATAGAGATTTGTTTTATATGGATAAGTCTTTAATTAGATTAACGATAGTAGAAGTAGCATCTGTTTGCTTACTTTTACTCATGGAGTCTATGTACTTATTTTTGTTTTTATATACATAGTCTACTGCTTTTAATAAGCTAGAAGAATTTAAATCATCCTCTTCTAACAAGTAAGAAAAGCCTTGTTTTTCAAAGGAATGTGCATTTAGTATTTGATCACCTCTACTTGCACCTAGTGATAATGGAATTAATATATTAGGCTTTCTTAAGGCTAAAAACTCACATATAGCATTAGCACCAGCTCTTGAAACAACTATGTCAGAAGCTGCAAAAAGGTTGCTTAACTCTTTGTCTATATATTCAAACTGAACATATCCTTCTATATTGTCATATTGTGAATCCATTTTTCCTTTTCCACATAAATGTATAACTTGAAAGTTTTCTAGTAAGGTATTTAAGCTATTTCTTACATATTCGTTAATAGTTTGAGCCCCAGAGCTTCCTCCCATAACTAGAATTACTGGCTTGTTTAGTGTAAATCCACAGAAATCTAATCCTTTTATCTTATTTCCTGCAAATAACTCCTCTCGTATTGGAGTACCAGTAAGTACAGCCTTATCTTTAGGTATGTGATTTAATGTTTCAGGAAAGTTTACACATACCTTATCTGTAAATGGTATGCTAATTTTATTTGCTAAACCTGGAGTAATATCAGATTCATGTATTATACAGGGTACATTTCTTCTTTTTGCGGCCATTATTACAGGTACTGAAACAAAACCACCTTTTGAAAAGACTATATTTGGCTCTAGTTTTTTTATTAATGAAGAAGCTTCAGTGTAGCCTTTTACTACTCTAAAAGGATCTGTAAAATTCTTAACATCAAAATAACGTCTTAACTTACCGGTGGATATTCCATAATAAGGGATACCCATATTTTCAATTAACTTTTTTTCTATTCCATCATAGGAACCAATATATATTATTTCGAAGCCTTCTTTTTTTAAGGAAGGTATTAGTGCTATATTTGGAGTAACATGCCCAGCAGTTCCTCCTCCTGTTAAGATTATGCGTTTCAAATTTATTTCCTCCGTTTTCAATCTATGTAAACAGTATAACATTTTTGGAACATTTGCAATATTATAAATGAACTTTTAATAAAACTTGTTTAAAGGTGTATATCTTGTTAATATACTTGCTTTATTATATACTTAAAACAAATTAAAGGTTAATAATGTAAACAAGTATCAGGATAAATAAAGCAAAAACTCAATATATTTATAAATAATAATATTACTAAAAAGGAGACAAAAATGAAGAACATTGGAATAATTGGAGCAATGGATGAAGAAGTTATAGAACTTAAGAAAATAATGAAGGAATCTAGAGTTAATACTATTGCAAACATGGACTTTTATGAAGGAAATATAGGAGAAAAAAATGTCATAGTGGTTAGGTCAGGGATAGGAAAAGTAAACGCAGCTATTTGTAGCCAGATACTGATAGATAGATTTAATGTAGGTAAAATTATTAATACTGGAATAGCAGGATCATTAGACTCAAAGATTGATATAGGAGATATAGTATTATCATCAGATGCTATCCAACATGATGTTGATGCGAGGGGATTTGGATATGAATTAGGTATAATACCAAGAATGGAAACTTCAACATTTATAGCAGATAGGGATATGATTGAGAATGCAAAATCTGCTTGTAGGAAAATTAACCAAGGTATAAATATACATGTTGGTAGAGTGTTAAGTGGTGACCAATTTATTGAAGATCAGGACAAGAAATCATGGCTAGTATCTAACTTTGCAGGAGTTTGTGTGGAAATGGAAGGAGCAGCCATAGCTCAAGTAGCATCTTTAAATGATATACCTTTTTTAATAATCAGGGCTATTTCAGACAAGGCTGATGGAAGTGCTCAAATGGATTATAAAAAATTTGAGAAATTAGCAATTGAAAGAACAATTAAATTATTAGTTGAATTGATTCCTAATTTATAGATTAAAAGCTTATATTTACATTCTTAAAATATAAAATTTATGTTAATGATTTAATTTAAACATATTTTCATCAAACTTTTTGTTGACATTAGTTGACAGGATGTTTTATCGATAGAAACTAAGTCTATTCATTCCACAAAAGTTTTGTAACAAACCGTATATTTCCCTTATTTAATGCGGTTTATTGTCTAACGATTCTTACCCTATAACCCTTTGAAAACAACCATTTATTAGTTATAATAATTTAAAAATGGGAATGGTTAAGGGGGATTATTTTGATAGAAAAAGTTTTTAATGGAAATGTGTTATTATACATTTTGATTGGTGTTTTTAGTTTTGGTATGTTACTAAAACTAATATTATTTGTAGGATATTCACGAATGATTAGAGCATCTAATAATATGGGGCGAACTAACAATAAGTTTATAAACAAGCTAAAACTCAAGTTTGAAACCTTGTATAAATTGAGAATTAAAGTCAACAATGTGGATGCCTTTGTGGACAAGTCAATAAATAATCACAAAATCGGTGGAATATTGTTGATAACCTGGGAAAAACTCAGTGGACAAGTAGCAATTATATGTGTTTTCATAGGCCTAACATGCCTATTATATGGGGTTTACTTAGAAGTGAATAGAATGTGGATAGTTAGTGTGTTGTCTATGAGTATACTGACTGGTGGATTGTTGATAGTTCTTGAAAACTTACTTAATAAACATTATAAAAAAGAGATAATTAAGGGGAATATAGTAGATTATCTTGAAAACTTTCTAATAAATCGATTAGAAAATGAAGATATTCAAATTGATTTGGAGAGTATAGGAACTTCTGATTATAAACCAAGTTTAAAAGAGAGATGGTTAAAGTTCAGAGAAAATAGAAATCGTAAAAAAGAAGTGAAGAAAGCAACTAAATTGTTTAAAAAACATACTAAAAAGGCTGCAAGAGCTAAGAGAAAAGAAAAGAAAAAGAAAAGAAAACTAGAAGCAAAGAGAGCTGTTAAACAAGAAAAAACACTTAAAAAAGAAAACAGAAGAAGAGAGTCTGAAATCAGAAAAGCTTTAAAACTTGAAAAGAAAGCGCGAAAAAGAAATAATAGAAGAAACAAGACTAATTATAAAAACAAGGTTACTCCTGCTCAGAAAAATAAAGAACTCCTAAAAAAAGAGATTGAAATGCTTCGTCAATTAGAGGAAAAACAAAATAATGAGATAGCTAAAAATGATCAAATAATTAATATAGAAGAAAAACAAAGAATTAATAATAACAATAGTAATGAGTATAACAAAAAAGTATTAGAGATAGGGAAAACGGAAAGTAATGGTAATAAAAATGATTATAACAGTGAAATAGATAGAGAGGCAGCAGCTAGCCTAGAAAGTCATTCAATAATAGATGATAAAAAAGTTGAACCAAGTTATATTAATAGTCAAACAAACACAAGTAAAAAGAAGTCCAAGGAAAAAAACCATATATCACAAAATGACCAACAAGTAATTGAGGATATATTAAGAGAATATTTAGGATGAAAAATGCATTTAAATTATATTAAGGGATTACTTAAGGTAAAAAGTATTTTTAAATTATATTGAATAAGATATTTGTCTTTGCTAGAATAGAGATATCACTAAAGATAAGTGAGAGAGGAGAATATATAAATGGATTCAAGAGTAAGATTTGATTATTCTGCAAGTAAGGAATTTATTAGTGAATCAGAAGTAACAATGATGGAGACAATTGCAGATTCTGCAAAAGCTCAATTAGTAGATAAAACAGGACCAGGAAGCGAATTTACAGGCTGGGTTGATTTACCTGTAGATTATGATAGAGAGGAATTTGATAGGATACTTAAGGCATCTAAGAAAATTAAAGAAAATTCCGAGGTCTTTTTAGTTATTGGAATTGGTGGTTCTTACTTAGGAGCAAGAGCAGCTATTGAGTTTTTAGGCCATAGTTTTCATAATAATCTAGATTCAAAGGATAGGGAAACACCAGAGATTTATTTTGTAGGTAACAATATTAGTAGTAACTATATCAGTCATCTTAATGATGTAATAGGCGATAGAGATTTCTCTATTAATATGATTAGTAAATCTGGTACAACTACTGAACCAGCAATAGCGTTTAGATTTTTCAAGAAAAAATTGATAGAAAAATATGGTGATGAGGAAGCTCGAAACAGGATATTTGTAACTACAGATAAGGAAAAAGGAGCTCTCAAAAATCTGGCTACAGAAGAAAACTATGAAAGCTTTATTGTGCCTGATGAAGTTGGTGGGAGATTTTCAGTTTTAACTGCAGTTGGCTTACTTCCAATTGCTGTAAGTGGAGCTGATATAACTAAGCTTATGGAAGGCGCAGCCTCAATGAGACAAGTCTGCCTTAATAATTCATTTGAAGAAAATGACGCAGTACAATATGCCGCTATAAGAAATATTTTACTTAGAAAAGGTAAATCTATTGAGATTTTGGCTAATTATGAACCATCATTACATTATATAGCTGAGTGGTGGAAACAATTATATGGCGAGAGTGAAGGAAAAGATGGAAAAGGTATATATCCAGCATCAGTAAATTTAACTGCAGACTTACACTCTATGGGACAATTTATTCAAGATGGACAAAGAACATTATTTGAAACAGTATTAAATGTTGAGTCACCATCATGTGAAATTATTATAGAAGAGGAAGAAGTAGATTTAGACGGGCTTAACTATTTAGCAGGCAAAAATGTAGACTTTGTTAACAAGAATGCTATGAAAGGAACTATACTAGCACATACTGATGGCGGGGTACCAAATCTACTTGTTAATATTCCAGAACAAAATGAATACTATTTAGGTCAACTTTTCTATTTCTTTGAATTTGCATGTGGAGTAAGTGGATATATCTTAGGGGTAAATCCATTTGATCAACCTGGTGTTGAAAGTTATAAGAGAAATATGTTTGCTTTATTAGGCAAACCAGGTTTTGAAGAAGAAAGAGAAAGGTTAATGAAACGTCTATAAGCTTTAATTAGTATTTTTAAAGTTAGTCAGAGATGTTAGATAAACAGAATTTAAAATATAAATTTAATTTAAGTTTAAAAAACATACATGTTTTCATTATGAAAACATGTATGTTTTTATATTAATAGCCTAAAAGATCATAGAATCTACTAATTCAGATTTTTCTAATACTTACTTCACCTGAATTAAGGTATTCAATTTCACCATTTGCGTATTTTACTTTTAAATGAAAATCTTCATCTATATCTAAAGCAATTGCTTGTTTAACATTTTCTTTACTTTTTATAACATACACTTCTTTGCCTAGAACCAAGGAGCGGTTTTTATATTCATTAAGAAAAGGCTTGTTTTCTATATCTTTATAATAAGCCATAAATATTTCTAAGATATCAGCAATCAACTTGCTCCTACGGTCACCTAGACTTTCTTCCTTACTATATATTGAAGTAGAGATATCTTCTAAGTCTTCTGGGAATCCAGTAGTTGGAGAAAACACATTGATACCTATTCCGAGAATGGCATACTTAAGCCCTCCACTTTCTAAATCAATAGAAGCCTCAGTTAAAATGCCCGAAACTTTTTTGTCTTCTATAAAAATATCATTTACCCATTTAATCTTGGTCTTTTTATCTGAGTTCATTTCTATAGCTTGAGACACAGCTACAGCTGCACAAGTTGTAATAGACAAGGATTGGTAGGCAGAAATTTTTGGTCTAAGTAGCAAACTCATATAAATACCTGTGTTTTTTGGAGAATAAAAAGATCGCCCTTTTCTTCCTTTTCCTTTTGTTTGTTCTTCAGCAACGATAACGGATCCCTCTAGGGCTCCAGACTCTGCTTCTTTCTTTAACATTGAGTTAGTTGAGTCAACAACTTTATATACCTTAATGTCAAATATATCGGAGCTAAGATACTTATTAATACTCTGGTAAGACAATATTTCATTATCAGTTTCTAAGCAATATCCCTTATTAGTAACTGCTGTAATGTTATGTCTTTCTTTTTGTAAACTATTAATAGCCTTCCAGATAGAGTTACGGCTAAGATTAAGTTTATCTGCTATCTTATTTCCAGATATATATTGACCCTTATAATTTTCTAAGATTTCTAGAACTTTTGCTTTAGTTGTCAAATTAAAACCTCCAAAACTACAGTTATTAAACAAAAGATATTAGTCATCCTCTATAACTTCAATTTCCAAGTAATCAAAATCAATTGTTTCAATAAAGTTATCTTGGGTAAACCTAGTCCTACTATGTTTCTTGAAGGATGAAATATTAGAATCTAACCAAATAGGTTTAGCTAAATTATATTCATAGCAAGCATCTTCTAGCCCCTGAAAAATCTTTCTTGTACGATTTAATTCACTGTTATCATTTTCAATTATTATATCATCTATTGTTTTATTATTCTTAACGACTTTTGCCCATAATTTAAACATAATAACCTCTTTCTAGAAAAGTATAATATTTATTGTATCATAATATGTGTGGATTACAAACTATTGATATTTAGTTAAGTATTTAAGCAAGTATATATTAGTTACAAGTAATATTTAATAGTAATATCGGGAAAGCTAATTACACAAACTAATTATACAGGAGGTGATTTGTAAAAATGACAAACTCAAATAAGGAAAAAGATGAAAGATCCAAACCAGATAACACTCCAGCGCCAGAGATACCAATTCCTAGTACAACACCCTATGTAGTACCATCTATACCAGGTATAGATAGAACTGAGAATAGACCAGAGCGTGATACAAGAAGCTTCCCGGAAGAATTTCCCCAGCCAAGGGAGACTCATGAAATTGGACCAAGTTCAATACCAAATATAGATGAGAACAGGCCTCATTAGAAGAAAAAATAACCAAGTTAGACTATATGTATTTATCAAAAAGATATAATTTATCTACCGAATAAATACATGTTACTAACTTGGTTATTTGCTTGTTTAGTGCTATAAAGTATCTATATTACATCTTGCTTTTTAGGGTAAGTTATTATACTATAATGTCAGTAGTTATGTAGAGTGATAAGGAGTATGTTATGGGTGCTAATGAACGAAGAGAAAAATTAATAAATATATTAAAAGCTTCAACAAGACCTATCTCAGGCTCAAATTTGGCAAAAGAGTTAGGTGTATCTAGGCAGGTAATAGTACAAGATGTTGCTTTACTTAGGGCTTCTGATTATAGAATAATTTCTACAAACAAAGGTTATCTTTTATTTAATAAACATCCTAGTAAATATAGACGTTCATTTATTGTAAAACATTCTACCCAAGAGATAGAAGAAGAATTGTGTTTAATAGTTGATATGGGTGGAAGGGTATTGGATGTTGCTGTTTCGCATGATTTATATGGGGATATTTCTACAAATTTAATTATTAATAATAGAATGGATGTTTATGAGTTTGTTGAAAAACTAGATAAAGGTAAGGTTATGCCCTTAAAAGAATTAACAGATGATATTCACATACATAATGTAGAAGCAGACTCCGAAGAGATGTTAGACAATATTGAGAGAGCATTGGATAAAAGGGGTATTTTATACAAGAAGGATATAGTTTAAGAGGAAGTGTAGATATGGAATATCAGGCTTTATATAGAAAGTTTAGACCAGGAAATTTTGATGATGTAAAAGGTCAAGAACATATAGTAACAACACTGAAAAACCAGATAAAAGCCAATCGTATAGGGCATGCTTACTTGTTTAGTGGAACTAGAGGAACTGGGAAAACAACAGTGGCAAAAGTATTAGCAAAGGCTGTAAATTGCGAAGGCCCTATAGATGGTAGCCCTTGTAATAAATGTAATACTTGTAAAGTTATTAACAACCAAGTGGCTATGAATATAATAGAAATAGATGCAGCATCAAATAATAGTGTTAATGATGTAAGAGAAATCATAGAGGAAGTTCGCTATTCTCCAGCTCAAGGAAAATACAAGGTGTATATTATAGACGAGGTTCATATGTTATCTCCTAGTGCATTTAATGCACTGCTAAAGACTCTAGAAGAACCACCATCATATGTTATATTTATACTTGCAACAACTGAACCACAAAAATTACCTGCAACAATATTGTCAAGATGTCAAAGATATGACTTTAAACGAATTAAAGTGGAGACGATAGCTAGTCGCTTAGCAGAGATATTAAAAGAAGAAGAAATTGAATCAGAGGATAGAGCACTTAATTACATTGCAAGAGTAGCAGATGGTTCCATGCGTGACGCTCTAAGTTTATTAGATCAATGCATTTCTTATAATTTGGGAGAAAAGCTAACATATGAGAGAATACTACAAGTATTAGGTGCAATGGATGTAGAAGTATATTCTAAGTTATTAGACTATGTTTTAGATAGAAAAATACCTGACGCCATTGAGTTATTAGATAAGGTAATATTTGAAGGAAAAGAATTAACAATATTTATTAATGAATTCACTTGGTATTTAAGAAACTTACTTTTAGTAAAGTCATCTGAAAAGAATCTTGAGAAAATTGATATTTCATCAGATGATGTTCCAATTTTAAAAGAACAAGTGAATAAAGTAGAAATAAACACTTTAATAAGATACATTCACATTTTCTCTGATCTTGCTAATGAAATAAAATATGCATCAGGCAAGAGGGTACTAGTAGAGGTTGCATTAATTAAATTAATGACGCCACAAATGGAGACAGATTATGAATCACTACTTGAGAGAGTAAGGCTATTAGAAGAACAAATTGAACAAGGGATTGTAGTAAGTAAAAGTAGTGAACATACAGAAGAAGTAGCTAGACAAGAAGTTCCAGTTCAAAAAAGCAATAAAAGGACTCAAAAAGAACTTGAAGAAATTGCTAAGGCCCTGCCAGAGGATTTTAAAAAGATTGGAGCTAACTGGATGAAAATTATATCTAGTGTTCATCCAAGCTGGAAGCATAACCTGGCTAAGACAATTCCAAGAGTGAGCGATGATAATACCTTAATATTAACTTGCAATGATAAATTAGATTTAGAGAGAGCTAACACAGAAGCTCATGTAGAAGAGCTAAAGAATGAGATTTCAAAAGTATTAGGTAAGAAAGTTGAAATCGATATACAATTTAGATTAAATGAAGATAGGGAAAATTCTAAGGAATTACCTGATTTAACCAAGCTCATAAAAAATATTAAAATAGAATATGAAGATTAAATAAAAGGAGAATAAATATGGCAAAGCGTGGAGGATTTCCAGGAGGAATGCCTGGTAATATGAATAATTTAATGAAACAAGCTCAAAGAATGCAAAGACAAATGGAAGAGAAGTCAAAAGAGCTTGAAGAAAAGGAATGGGAAGCTTCAGTAGGTGGTGGAGCTGTAACAGTTAAAGTTTCTGGAGAAAAAGAAGTAACTTCTATAGTTATTAAAGAAGAAGTTGTAGATCCAGATGATGTTGAAATGTTACAAGATTTAATTATGGCAGCAGTAAATGAAGCATTTAGAAATATGAACGAGGAAACAGGAAAACTACTTGGTGATATAACAGGTGGCTTGGGTGGAGGTCTTCCCTTTTAATGAATTATTATAGCAATCAGATTGGTAGGTTAATAGAGGAACTGTCTAAACTTCCGGGAATAGGATCTAAAACTGCACAAAGATTGGCTTTTCATATTATTAATATGCCTAAGGACCAGGTTAAAAACTTAACTGATGCTATAACAGATGCAAAAGATAATGTTAAGTATTGTAAGCAATGTTTAACACTTACAGATGATGAATTATGTCCTATATGTGCTAGCCATAAGAGGGATCAAGCAACTATAATGGTTGTAGAAAACCCAAGAGATTTAGCGGCTTATGAGAAAACAGGAAAATACACAGGAGTGTATCATGTGCTTCATGGTGCAATCTCTCCAATGAATGGAATTGGTCCCGAAGATATTAGACTAAAGGAATTAATGACGCGCCTGCAAAAAGATATAAAGGAGGTCATTATTTCAACTAATTCAAGCCTTGAAGGTGAAACTACAGCAATGTATATTAGTAAGCTTATAAAACCCATAGATATTAAAGTTACAAGGATTGCAAGTGGTGTACCTGTTGGCGGAGATTTAGAAAATATTGATGAGGTAACTTTATTGAGGGCTCTTGAGGGAAGGACGGAGATATAGGTCTTAGAACTTAAT
>CAZXSM010000024.1:1618-26294 GCA_964643255.1 uncultured Lachnospiraceae bacterium | reverse complement strand
TTTGTTCCAGTTGGTTTATGGATTTCAGCACTAGCAGCTAACGTTAAGGTAGGAATATTTAATTTAATTGGTATGAGGCTTAGAAGGGTACAACCAAGGCAGATAGTTATTCCACTTATTAAGTCAACTAAAGCAGGACTTAATTTAGGAGTTAACGAATTAGAAGCTCATTATCTTGCAGGTGGAGATGTTGATAATGTTGTAAATGCACTTATTGCTGCGGAAAGAGCAGGAATTGAGCTTACATTTGAAAGAGCAGCTGCAATAGATCTTGCAGGTAGGGATGTATTTGAAGCAGTAAGAATGAGTGTTAATCCTAAAGTTATTGAAACGCCTAAAGTATCAGCTGTTGCAAAGAATGGTATTGAATTATTGGTTAAGGCAAGAGTTACAGTTAGAGCCAACCTTGATAGATTAGTTGGTGGTGCAGGCGAAGCTACTATACTAGCAAGAATTGGTGAAGGTATTGTAACAACATGTGGTTCTGCAGAAAAACATTCAGAAGTTTTGGAAAACCCAGATGACATTTCTAAAAGTATCTTAGATAGAGGTCTTGATGCTGGTACAGCATTTGAGATTCTTTCAATTGATATTGCAGATATTGATGTTGGAAGAAATATAGGTGCTAAACTACAAGCTGATCAAGCAGAAGCTGATAAAAAGATTGCTCAAGCTAAGGCAGAAGAACGTCGTGCTATGGCTGTTGCAAGAGAACAAGAAATGCGCGCTGCCGTTGTTGAAGCAGAAGCAGAAGTACCAAAGGCTATGGCTTATGCATTCCGTGAAGGCAGACTAGGTGTTATGGACTATTATGATATGGAAAATATTCAAGCAGATACTAAGATGCGAGAAGAAATTGCTAAAGAAGATGGTCAAAAACAATAATTATAGCTTTTAATTTTGCGTCACAAGGATTGAGGTGGTTTCTATTAGGAAAAATTCAGAACTTTCAAAGTTATTTGAAATGTTAGATAAAAGCATGAATGTTAAAATTAATACAGATTCAGTTAAGAAGTTCGCATCTATGTTTGAATTTGATGATAATTTAAGCAGTTCAGCTTCTACCACAAGTACTATATTATCACCTGGAAGCCAAGTTCCTCCAGTAAAAGATAATGATATAGAAAGAGAAAGAAGACGAGAGGAAGCAAGAGCTGCATCACGAGCAGCAGAGGAAAAAAGGTTACAAAGAGTAGAAGACTACTATGTTAGAGATAGGGAAAATGAACCTATGGGGCAAGAAGTTAGTGATTATGATAAGCTTATGGATGAAAATTGGCAATCAAGGAAACAAGCTCAAGTTAGAACCTTAAGAAGTGGCCGAAGATATAGTAAGAATATACCTAAAGGAAAACTTCGTGAAGCTATTGTATGGTCAGAAATATTAGGGGAGCCAGTTAGTAAGACTAGGCATGGTAAAAATTAAAACTTTAATTTAGCCAATAATTTTATGTGTTTATGTAAATGTGAATATGTTTATAGATCTTAATAGTTTTATATAAAGATGAATATAATGTGATTTTTAAAGTGTTAAGATAAGAGCTGTACCCTGGCATAATATGCTTGGGTGCAGTTTTTAAGTGTAAAAACATATGTAAAAGAGTACATTTAATAAAATATGTTATATAATTGATTTAAGGGTTATAATTTTGAATAGTAAGATTAAATTTACATAGGAGGACTGTAAAACAATGATAAAGGCGGATTTTCATACCCATACGTCATTTTCTGGAGATAGTGAAACTCCAATGAAAAAGCAAATAGAAAAAGCTATAGAATTAGGTCTAGAGCAGATTTGCTTTACAGATCATTTGGATTTGGAGTATCCAGAACAATATGGATATTTCGATCTAGAAGTAGAAGATTATGTTAAAGAAGTTTTGTTAATGAAGGATAAATATAAGGATAAGATTGATATATATTTAGGAATTGAGTTTGGTTTAATTTCAGAAGATAGGGTTGCAAATCAGTATGATAAGCTAGCAAATAAATACCCCTTTGATTTTATATTAGGGTCTACTCACATTATTCAGTGGGAGGATCCATATTTTCCAGATTATTGGGAAGGGAAAAGTGCTCATCAAGGAATAGTGGAATATTTTAATACGGTATTAGATAATATTAGGACTTATCATAATTACGATAGTTTAGGTCACCTAGACTATATAATTAGATATGCGAGTATGCCAGAACATCCTAGAATAGGCAAGGATCTTGTTATTGATCATTTTGAATATAAGGAATATCAAGATGTATTAGATGAGATATTAGGGTATTTGATAAAAAATGATAAAGCTTTAGAAGTTAACACAGGAGGTTATAAGTATGGTCTTGGGGCTCCCAATCCTGGACACAATGTAATAAAGCGTTATAAGGAAATGGGAGGAGACCTGATTACTATTGGAGCTGATGCCCATAAGCCAGAATATTTGGCTTATAATTTTGATAAGGTTAAGCAACTGTTGGGGTTTGTTGGCTATAAGTATTATGTGATATATGAAAATAGGAAGCCTAGGCTTATGAAGCTGTAGGATGGTCTTTATCTTTCAAGTGTTGATCAAGACAAAATAGACATGATGGAAAATGATACATTTTACATGTAAAAGAAAAGTCCTACAATCCCGGTACACAACATAACTAATATAGGACTAAGTTTAAACTTCCTTAATACAAAAAATGCAATTAAAAATGATACAAGGGCTACTATATTTGTATCAGATAAATTAATTGTCATACTAGAGTTATCCCAAAGAGCCAAGAAAAGAAGAGACAAACCTGCTGAGCTAATAAGTGCAACCACGGCTGGTCTAAGTCCATTTAAAATTCCTTGCACTGCTAGAAGGTCTTTGAATTTTTTAATTAAATATGCCAAAGTAAGAATTATAATTGTTGAAGGAAAGATACTTCCAATAGTAGCAATAATGGCACCAGGCATTCCTGCAATTTGCATACCTACAAAAGTAGCAGAATTAACTAAAACAGGACCTGGTGTCATTTCTGCTATAGTTACTATATCTGCAAACTCTTGCATGGTTAACCAATTATTAGTATGTACAACTTGTTCTTGTATTAAGGGGATAGCTGCATAGCCACCGCCAACACTAAACATACCTATCTGTACAAAGCTTAAAAATAGTTTTATATATAAAGACATTATTTACCGTCCTTTCTAGTTCTTGCTTGGTAAAAGGTAGAAACCAATCCGATTCCAGCACTAAATAATATGATTATAAATATATTGATATCAAAGAAAAATGTAGCAACAAAAGCAATAACCATAGTTAATATAGATGTTGCTTCTTTTGATTTGAAAACATTTGTAGCTAAGCCAAATGCAACATCGAGTACAACTGCGGCAATTCCAGCCTGCATACCCTTTAACAAGGCCCTAACTATTGCGTTATTTTTAAAGGCTTCATAAAAGAGGGAAATAAGTGATATAATTATAAATGGGGGTAGAATAGTACCTATAATACAAACTAAGGCTCCAAATAAACCAGCCACTTGATATCCTAAAAGAATAGCAGCATTTACTGAGATAGCTCCTGGTGATGACTGGGAAATTGCAGCTATGTCAACCATATCTTCTTCGCTAATCCAGTCTAAGTCGTTTACAAATTTTTTCTTCATTAATGGAACGATGACAAAACCACCACCAAAGGTGAAAGCACTAATTTTAAAGGTGGAGGAAAACAAAGTCCAATAAACAGATTTATCTTTTTGCATGTTAATCTCCTTATACATCTTGCATATAAATAATATTATCTTATTAAATACATATCTTATATCTTATCTATTTTAAAGACAAGTGTTTTTCAGAAGGTGTCATAAGAAAGTTTCAACCTAGGGCAGGACGATTTGGGTGAAAATGAAGATATAAAGATGTGGATGGAAAATTGTGGGATTTTAACCACTATATGTTTACTATATGTGTTTTTTGGTTCAAATTGTATAAATATCTATGCCGAACTTTGTCAAGATGTTCATAAAAAATCTTGATTAAAATATGAAATAATGCTAAGATAATTTTATTAAACAAATTCATTTACAAGTATGTATACACAACTTGTAAAAATTAAAAAGGAGACAGAAGTATGAATAAAAGATTATTAACAGTATTAATATGTACAGTTATGGCTCTATCTCTTGTAGCTTGTGGAGGAAGCGACAGTGATGATGGTGGAGGAGGCGATAAAATCAAAGTTGGTATGGTTACCGACGTTGGTGGAGTTAATGATGGTTCATTTAACCAATCATCATGGGAAGGCTTACAAAAAGCTCAAGAAGAACTTGGTATTGAAGTGAAATATTTAGAATCAGCGAATGATGCAGATTATGCACCTAATATTGAAGCTTTTATGGATGAAGACTTTGACCTAATTATTTCTGTAGGATATATGCTTGCAGATGCTACGAGAGATGCAGCAGAAGCTAATCCAGATCAAAAGTTTGCAATTATTGATGATTCATCTATTGATCTTCCAAATGTTGCATCCTTAATGTTTGAACAAGCTGAATCTTCATATTTAGTTGGTGTAGTGGCTGGTATGATGACTAAAACTAACAAAGTTGGTTTTGTACTTGGTATGGAAAATCAATTAATGAACCAATTTGGATATGGATACGTAGCTGGTGTTGTTGATACTAATCCAGATGTTGAAGTACTTCAAATCAATGCAAATGACTTTGGTGATCCTGCAATAGGTAAGTCAAGTGCGGTTACTATGATTACTGAAGGTGCCGACATTATATTCCATGCTGCTGGTGGTACTGGTAGAGGGGTTATTGATGCTTGCGTTGAAAATGATATCTATGCAATCGGAGTTGACTCTGACCAAGCTTCACTTGCACCAGACCATGTTATTACTTCTGCTATGAAGCGTGTTGATGTTTCAACTTATGATATTTCCAAAGCTGTTTTAGATGATGAATTTGTAGCAGGAATTCATATATATGATATTAACACAGGTGGTGTTGATATAGCTCCTACAACAGATCTTTTACCAGATGATGTAATAAGCAAAGTAGAAGAAGTAAAGCAAGATATGATTGATGGTAAAATTAATGTACCATTAGACAAAGAAGAATTTGAAGCATCTTATGGTGATATTTACTTATTGGATTCAGATTCAGAAGATGAATAATAAACATTTTAAACCTATTAACATAAAAGATTATACAAATTAAGGTTTTCAGAAGAAACCAAATACAGACTGATTTTATTAAGTCAGTCTGTATTATATGAAAATGGGAATAAGTATTTCCAAGAATAGTTTCTTCCATATTAAGGGACAAAATAGGATATGTGTTTATTATTGAATATTGAAAGGAGGAAATTGGCTTGGAAAACAATTGCCTAGATTTAAGCAAAGTAGTGTGTTGTATGGAAGGCATTGTAAAGAAGTTTGGCAACTTTACTGCAGTTGATAATGTCAACCTAACAATCCATAAGGGAGAAGTACATGCTATATTAGGAGAAAATGGAGCAGGTAAAAGTACTTTGATGAACTGTTTATATGGTATGTATAAGCCTACTTCGGGTAAGATATATATTAATGATGAAGAAGTAGATATTGAGTCGCCAAGAGATGCAATAGATTTAGGAATAGGAATGGTTCATCAACATTTCATGCTCGTTGAACCATTTACTGTTACAGAGAATATTATTCTTGGAATGGAACCTAAAAAAGGTTTAACATTAGACTACGAAACGGCAAGGAAAAATGTTGTAGATATCTCAGAGAGATATAATATGAATGTAGATCCAGATGCTAAAATTGAGGATGTATCTGTAGGTATGCAACAAAGAGTAGAGATATTAAAAGCATTATATCGTGGTGCTGATACACTAATTTTAGATGAACCAACAGCTTCTTTAACTCCTCAAGAGATAGATGAGCTAATTGAGATTATTCATCACCTTACTCATGATGGAAAAGCAGTTATTTTAATTACTCACAAATTAAAAGAAATAAAGGCTGTGGCGGATTATTGTACAATTATTCGTGCAGGTAAATATATAGATACTGTTAAGGTTGATGAAGTAAGTGAAAATGAACTTGCATCTATGATGGTTGGCCGTGAAGTAACTGACAAAGTATATAAGAAAGCTCTAGAACCAGGTGAAGTTGTTCTAGAAGTAAAAGATCTACATGCTAATGATTATAGAAATGTTCCAATTATTAAAGGACTTAATTTAGAGGTTCGTAGAGGTGAAATAGTTGGATTAGCTGGAGTAGATGGTAATGGTCAGTCAGAACTTGTTGAGATTATTACAGGCCTAAAAGAAGGTGAATCGGGACAAGTTTTAATAAATGGAGAGGATGTATTTAATACATCTCCTAAAAATACTTTTGACAAAGGTATCTCAAGTATACCTGAAGATCGTCAAAAGCATGGACTTGTACTTCCCTTTACAGTTGAAGATAATTTGATTCTTCAAAACTATGGTAAAGAGCCATATTCTAAAAATGGAATTTTACAAAGGGATGTAATAGCCGAAAATGCTGAAAAGTTAATTGAAGATTTTGATGTAAGGCCAAGAGATTCAGCTAATAAAGCTGCAGGTACTCTTTCAGGTGGTAATCAGCAAAAGGTTATTATAGCAAGAGAAGTTACTAACGATAAAGACTTATTAATTGCAGTTAATCCTACAAGGGGATTAGATGTTGGGGCAATCGAATTTGTTCATAAATATCTAGTAGAACAAAGAAATAAAAATAAAGCTGTTCTATTAGTCTCATTTGAATTAGATGAAATAATGAATCTATCAGATAGAATTGATGTTATATATGATGGAAACATAGTTGGAAGTGTCTCTGGTGAGGACGCCAATGAGAATGAACTAGGATTAATGATGGCAGGAGGTGCTTCTGATGAGTAAAAAGAAGATATTAGATAGTAATGTTTTATATACACTAATAGCAATTATTATTGGATTCTTAGTTGGTGGTATTCTTCTTATTGTTATTGGAATTAGTCCTTTTGATGCCTATGGTCGTTTGTTTAAATCTGTTTTTGATAGACCAAAGAATATAATCTGGGCTATTATATATGCTAGTCCACTTATTTTCACAGGACTTAGTGTGGCATTTTCACTTAGAATGGGAATGTTTAACATAGGGGCAGAAGGACAATTTGTTGTAGGTACATTAGCAGCTTGTCTTGTTGGTATATTAGTTGATGCTCCTCCGGTAATTCATGGTATATTGTGTTTGCTTGCAGCAGCAGTTGCTGGCGGACTATGGAGTTTAATGGTAGGTTTATTAAAGATTAAAAGAGGCATTAATGAAGTATTATCATTTATTATGTTTAACTGGATTGCTTACTATTTATCAAACTATATAGTAAACTTACCTGGTATTAAAAGAGAAACAGGTGGGGAGGCAACTAAGGATATAGCAGAATCAGCAAAGATTTTGATGCCAGAATCTATCAGAATTGCACTAGACTCAAACAGTATGAACTGGGGAATTATAATAGCAGTTGTTATAGCAATTCTTATATGGTTTATTTTAGAAAAAACAACATTAGGTTTTGAAATAACTGCAGTAGGTCATAATTATAATGCTGCTCAGTACGCAGGTATAAATACCAATAAAATCACAATGGTTGCAACTGGAATATCAGGTGCTCTTGCTGGTCTTGGTGGAGCTGTTCATTTACTTGGTATGTCAGGTAGAATTAGTCAATTTGCTGGGCAAGAAGGCTTTGGTTTTGAAGGTATAACAGTTGCTCTTATAGGCGCATCTAGTCCTATTGGATGTATTTTTGCAGGATTATTTTATGGAATTATGAAACATGGTGGGTCTAAGTTAAGTTTCATTAACGCACCTGGTGAGATTATAGACATAATAATGGGAACAATAATTTTATTTATATCTATAACCCATGTATTTAAATATCTTACAACTAGAAAGTTAAATAAGCAGAAGGAGGCGAAGTAAATGGATGGATTTATTCAAAGTCTTGGACTATTAATTAACGCAACAATGGTTGCTATGCCACCTTTGTTATTTGCAGCTTTAGGTTCTACATTTTCTGAACGAAGTGGTGTTGTAAACATTGGTATTGAAGGGATGATGACTATTGGTGCCTTTACAGCTTCTGTAGTAGCTTATGTTACTTCTAATCCATGGCTTGCTTTCTTTTGTGGTGGACTAGCTGGAGCACTTTTCGGACTGATTCACGCTATAGTTTCTGTTAGTTTGGGAGCAAATCAAACTATTGCAGGTACAGCTATAAACTTCTTAGCCCCAGGACTTGCTATATTCCTGGCTAAAGCATGGTTTGACGGTTCAGTTGAAACACCAGCACTTAAACCAGCAGAAAAACTTCCAAGATTACTTGATGGAGTTTTTCCTGTGGGATCTTTTTGGAATAATGTGTTGAACCTTAATATAGGAGCATACTTAAGTATTATTGCAGTTGTTGTAGTATGGTTTGTATTTTATAAGACTCGTTTTGGTATGAGATTAAGAGCTGTTGGGGAACATCCAGTTGCTTGTGAATCTCAAGGTATTAATGTTTATGCAATAAGATATATATGTGTTATCTTATCAGGATTTTTAGCTGGAATGGGTGGGGCATTTATTACACTTTCAACTGTAAGTCAGTTCCGACCAACAGTTATTGTAGGACAAGGATTTATAGCTATTGCAGCAGTTATATTTGGTAAATTTAAACCTCAAGGAGCATTTATTGGTTGCTTAATCTTTGGTTTATGTGATGGAATAAAAGTTCTTGCAAGTACAAGCAATATAGTTTCAGCGAACATAATATCTATGATTCCATATGTAGTTACAATACTAACTCTAATATTCTTTGTTGGAAGATCAAGAACACCAGCTGCAAGTGGTCAACCTTATGTGAAAGCTGGCTAATATATATAAAGATTGGATATGATCAAATATGAATAATAATATAACTGAATCTAAGCTTATAGAATTTGCCTTAGAAGCAAGAGAATCTGCTTATACTCCATACTCTAACCATAATGTAGGAGCAGCTCTCCTAACACAGGATGGAAAGGTTTATAAGGGCTGTAATATTGAAAATGCAGCATATACACCAAGTAACTGTGCAGAGCGTACAGCATTTTTCAAGGCGGTAAGTGAAGGAGAAACTAATTTCACAGCTATAGCCATAGTAGGTGGAATGAATTCTGCTGAAGAATTAGATTACTGCGCACCTTGTGGAGTATGTCGCCAAGTCATGATGGAGTTTTGTGATTATAACAACTTTAAAGTTATACTTGGCAAAACTCCTAGTGAATATAAGACATATACTTTAAAAGAATTACTTCCTCTTGGCTTTGGACCAAGTAATTTAAGCTAAGGAAGCATCTAAAACAATTAAGCTATACATAGGGATAAAAAGTTTATCCTTATGTGTAGCTTTTTTTGTGCCAAAAGAGCAAAAACACTACATGTATGTATGCAAATTATATAAAACACAATATGTAGTAGACAATCTTATGTCTTAGTGTTATAATCTAATAACAAGATATATAAATTTTAACTAACTAGGAGGTATTTAGTAAATATGGCAGATAAAATTATTAAGAAAAGGAATGGAGATATCGTTCCATTTGATAAAACAAGAATTTATAATGCAATTTATAAGGCTATGGTTGAAAGTGATGAGGTCCATAAAGACGAGGCAAGGAATATTGCTGATAAAATAGAAGATAACTATTATGAAGGTATTAGTGTAGAAGACGTAGAAAGACAAGTGGTTAAGGAGTTGTTCTTAGCTGATTTGGACTTGGTTGCTGATGCTTATTCAGAATATAAGGCCCAAAGAAAATTAATACGTGCTAGAGAAGGAGACGACAGACAAGAAGGACAGTTTCTTTCAAGAGATTTTATTAGCAAGTATAAACATCAACCAGATCCTTTTCCAACTGAATTAGGTAAGTTCGTATATTACAGAACCTATAGTAGACCTAAGCCAGAAGAGCATAGAAGAGAATACTGGTGGGAAACATGTTATAGAGTTGTAGAGTTTAATATGAATTTACAATTACAAGCCATGAGAAAACAAGCTATTAAAATTACTCCTAGAGTCATGGAAGACTTAAGAAAAGAAGGAGAAAGAATCTACGACCTTATGTATAACTTGAAAGTGTTCCCTTCAGGAAGGTCCCTATGGATTGCAGGAACTAAGGCTGCAGAATTGTATCCACTTAGTAATTTTAATTGTAGTTTTGTTGTGATGGATGACCTACACAAGTTTTCAGAAATATTCTTTGTATTAATGTTAGGAACTGGAGTAGGAATATCTGTTGAGAAAGAGTATGTTAGTAAACTAGCTAAAATAAATAGTAAAATAGAGATTATCCATAAATCCTATGAAGCCGTTCCAAAGAATCAAAGGAAAGAATATACAGAGTTAAAATTAATCAATAATAATGCTATTGAAATTGAAATTGGTGATAGTAAGTTTGGCTGGGCCAAGGCTATAGATATGTTCTTTGAGATTCTTTCTTCAAAACAATATAACTTGATTGAATATATATTCTTTAATTATAATAACGTTAGACCAGAAGGAGAAAGGCTTAAGACATTTGGCGGCTATGCCTCTGGCCACAACAACATCAAGCAAATGTTTGAAAAGATTAGTAACTTGTTCAAGAGGAAAAGAAAGAAAAACAAATTACAGTGGCAAACAATAGAGCCTATTGATTGTTTAGATATATCAACAATTATTGCTGAAAATGTTGTATCAGGTGGAGTTAGAAGAAGTGCGGAAATTATACTATGTGATCCAGATGATATAGAGGTATTAAATGCTAAAGCTAATCTATATTATCAAGATGATGATGGTAACTGGATAGAAAATAAGGAAATACTAAATCGTGCATTATCTAATAATACAGTAATGTATGAAGAAAAACCTACAAGAAAAGAACTTAAGGACCACTTTGAAAGGTTAAAGGTTTCAGGAGAACCTTCATTTGCAAACTTAGCAGAGATGAAGAGAAGAAGGCCGGATGCCCAAGGTGGAAACCCATGTTTTGAGATAATTTTGCGAGACCGAGGAGTTTGTAATCTTACAGAAGTTAATTTAATGGGCTTTGTAAATGAAGATGGTACTTATAATAAGGATGACATGCTTGAAGCTCAGAAATATTCTGCAAGAATGGGCTATAGAATGGCTAGTATTGAGCTAGAACTTCATGAGTGGGACTTGGTTAATCAGGAAGATAGATTAACAGGATGTTCAATAACTGGAGTTATGGACTTTAGAAATGCTACAGGTATATCAGATGATGAATTTGCTCTCTTACTACAAGACTTAAGACAAGTAGCTAGAGATAATGCCTTTGAACTAGCTGATAATCTACAGATGAACCGTCCAAAACTTGTAACTACAGTTAAGCCTTCAGGTACTATAAGTCAATTGCCAACAGTTTCAAGTGGTGTTCATTTCTCTCATTCTCCATATTATTTAAGAAGAGTACGAGTAACTGCAAATGACCCTATAGCTTTAGCTATGGAAGATGTAGGATTTACTTGGGAACCTGAGGTTGGACAAAGTAGAGAAGACCATAAAACAAAAGTTTTTGAATTCCCAGTAAAAGCACCAGAGGGAAGGACAAAATATGATGTATCAGCCTTAGAACAACTTGAACTTTATAAGTTAATAATGAAGAATTATGTAGATCATAATGCGTCCAATACTATTCACGTAAGGGAAGAGGAATGGGATGAAGTTGAGCAATGGGTTTACGATAATTGGGATGATATCGTTGGTGTTACCTTCATATCTCTAGATGACAGCTTCTATCAATTAATGCCTTATGAGGCAATCACTAAAGAAAAATATGAGGAATTAATGGAAAAACAACCTAAATTTATACCATCCTCATTAAGAAAATTCGAAAGATTTGACGAGGAATTTGATATATTAGACCCTGATTGTGAATCAGGAGCCTGTCCAATAAGATAAATTAGAGTAATATAAATATATATAGAAAAAGCAGGATGATTAGCTCTATTACAAGCAAATCATCCTGCTTTTAATTTTTTCTAAATAAAAGATTCCTTTTATAAATTATTCAAGAAACTAGTCAGTTAATTTTAAGAATTCATCAATTGAGTCTGTAATGGTTTCAAGGCTTTGCTTCCAGAAATCTGCTTTTGTTAAGTCTATGTCAGCCATTTTGGCTACATCTTCAACAGTGCTTACAGTTGTTGCATTTAGAATTGCTTGATATTGTGGTACAAAGTCCTGGCCTTGTTCTTGGTATTTTGCATATAGGCCTTTTGCGAACAAGCCTCCAAATGCATATGGGAAATTATAATAACTTAGAGATTCTCTGTAATAATGGCTTTTACAAACCCACATAAAAGGATGTAGGTAATTATGGTCTAAGCCATCACCATAGGCTTCTTTTTGTGAGTTTATCATAATTTCTTGTAAGTCGTCTGAGAATAAGAATACCTCTTTTCTTTTATCAAAAACTTCATTTTCAAATAAAAATCGTGAGTAGATATCACATATTATTTGAGTTGTATCTGATAGTTGGCTTTCTAAAAGAGCAATTTTCTCTTCACCTTGTGCTTCTTCGATTGCTGCATTTAAGATTAATGTTTCATTGAAATTTGAAGCAGTTTCAGCTACAGGCATTGAATAGCTAGTATTTAATGGTAAATGATCTTGTATATGAAGGCCGTGATAAGCATGGCCAAGTTCATGAGCTAGAGTTATCACATCACTAAGAGAACCATTGAAATTAGTTAATATACGGCTTTCATTTATAAATGGAAGATTAGAACAAAAGGCTCCGCCAACTTTTCCTGAACGAGGGAAAAAGTCAATCCATTCACTATCAAAAGCTTCAATTATTAGATCAGCTAAGTCGTCTGAAAAAGGACGAAAATGTGATACTAAATACTCTTTAGCATCTTCTACTGTAAATGTTTTGTGAGTTTCTCCTAGAGGTGCGAATAAATCGTACCAAGGAAGTCCATTACTTGAACCAAGGAGCTCACCTTTTCTTCTTAGATAGGCATGAAACTTTGGTAGATATTCTTTGATTGCTTCAAACATAGCATCCAGAGTATCTTGGGACATTCTAGATTGTTCTAGTGTCATATCCAGTGCTGATTCATAGCCACGCATAGAAGATATAGTATTTACTTGTGATTTAATATTATTTAATGAGTATGCAATTGAATCATCAATCTTAGGATAAGCAGCTAGCTCAGCCTCATAAGCAGCTTTTCTAACATTTTTATCGGAATCATATGCCATATTGCGTACTTCTGGAAGAGTTATTTCTTTACCTTCATAATCTACTCGCAAAGTAGAAGTTAAAAACTGGTATAGGGAAGCCCAAGCAGAACCACCAGACAAATTCATTTTAGCAATAACTTCTTCTACATTATCACTTAGGGTGTGTTTAGCTTCTATCTTCATTTCTTTAAAAAGAAATTCATATTCTTTTAACTTACTATTATTTTCGATTATTTCATCTAAGTTTTCTATATTTGCAATGTATTTTTTTATAATTGCTTCTTCTTTAGAAATGTCACTTAATAGTTCTTCTAATTTTTGCATCAAAGCTGTAGTTTCACTATCAGTAGTATTAGTAGATTGACGTAGGGAAATAAAGGAACCTAATCTCCTAGCTGTAACATTGATTTCTTCCATTGTATCAATAATAGTTTTAACTTCTTTTTCTGGATTGTTTTCATCTAAATTTACAACATAATTTTTGAAATCTTTAATAATATCTTTCAGACTTTGAATATCTGAGGTAAAGGCTTCATCTTGATAGCCTTTATACAGTGAATCTAATGCCCATTCTTTATTCATTTTTACCTTCTTTCTGTGAGAGAGTGATGTGAGTTTTAAAAAAGTCGCATAAATCGACAGAAAATTTAATTTCACTCTTTATTATTATTGTTTCATAATGTAAAGTTAATTATAACAAATAATATTTACAAATAAAAGAAGACATGGCTTATTTATGCATTTTAAAAAAAGATGCAAAAAACTTGAGATACAAGGACATATGTCCTTATCTTATATGGTAAAGTTTGATATAATATAGATACGGAGGAAGGTAAATGCATTTGATATTTGATAAAATTACTAAAATTCCAAGAGTGGATATTGATTTTTTCAACAAAGTGTTTAGAAATGCATCTGATGAAATTTTAGATACCGTGCAAATAATTAGAATACCTGAAGGTAGAAGATTTGTTGCTGTAGATGAAGAAGTAGATTTAATTAGAATCCTTTTATCCGGAAAAGTACAGGCAATGGAAGAATATTTAACTGGGGACATATATATATTCTCAAAATTTGATGCTCCAGAAATATTTGGAGAAATGGAAGCCCTAGGAGGAATTAATAATTTTCGTGCCTCCCTTGAAACTGAAGAAGATTCAATAATTGCAACTTTACCAATAGAATCATATTTACAACTTGTAAGAGACAATACAGAATTATTATTTGAACGAATTAGAATTATTATTAAGCGAAGCACTAATGATCAGAAAGAAAACAGGCTTTATTTGTCCCTTGATGCTACAGACCGTATTAAAGTGTACTTTATAAAGCAATATAGGCAATATTATCAAGTTAATAATAATAAAAATAATAAAAATAATGAAAAAAATAAAAGAGACGACAAAAGAAAAACATATACTTTTAGAGCAACCAGACAGCAGATAGCTGATGAAACAGGATACAGTGTAAAAACAGTTAATAGGACTATAAAAAAACTTGTCCAAGAAGGCTTAATAAGTATGGTAGGACAAAAATTTCAGATAAGTAAGGAACAATATTCCGACCTAACCGATAGTATTTATATTAGTTTTTAAGGAGGATTCATATGGATACAAAAAAAGTATTAGAAACAATTACTTCACAACAACTAACTTATGAACAAAAGGTGCTTACTCTTGCAGGACATGCAGAAAATTCACTAAATGTATTAGAAATGTCAGATAAAACTAAGTATTACTTTGACCAAGGATCACTATGTAATTTGTTTGAAGGAAATGCACCTTATAAACCACGTTATGTTATGCCAGATTATGAAAAGTATTTTGAAAATGGAAGTGAATTTTTAGGTGTTGAATCTCCTACAGATTTAGATGAAGCAATAACAGCTTTAATGATTATTTATAATCATGTTCCATCAGTTACAAGTTTCCCAGTATATTTAGGAGATCTTGATAAACTTTTAGATCCATTTCTTGATGGACACACTGATGAAGAGATTAAGAAGAAATTCAGATTATTTTTAAATTATTTAGATAGAACAATTACAGATGGTTTCTGTCATGCTAATCTTGGACCTGAAGAAACTAGAGCAGGTAGATTACTCCTAGAGACAGAGCAAACACTTCAAAATGAAGTACCTAATTTAACTTTAAAGTATGATCCTGATATTACACCAGATGAATTTGCTGAACTTGCCATTGAAACAAGTTTAATATGTGCAAATCCAGCTATAGCTAATCATAAGGCTCATAAAGATACCTACTCAGTAGAATATGGGATATCAAGTTGTTATAATATTTTACCAGTTGGTGGTGGTTCATATACTTTATCTAGAATAGTTCTTACAAGACTTGTAGAATTAGCTGATAGTACAGAACATTTCTTAAATTACTTGTTGCCAGAAGCTCTTGAAAGCCTTGCTGAATATATGAATGAAAGAATTCGTTTCTTGGTTGAAGAATCTGGATTTTTCGAAAGTTCTTTCCTTGCAAAAGAAGGTTTAATTTCTAGAGAAAACTTTGTTGCAATGTATGGAATAACAGGATTAGCTGAGGCAGTAAATGCTTTGTTAAAAGATAGTGGTATGAAATACGGTAATGATGAAGAAGCAAACCAATTAGGTGAGCAAATTATGGAAATTATAGAAGACTTTGTTGCAGATTATCCTGCTATATATTCAGAAATGGCAAATGACCGTTTCATGACTCATGCTCAAGTTGGGCTTGAAAGTGATATTGGAATTACTTCAGGTGTAAGAATTCCTGTAGGTGATGAACCAGAAAACATGGCAGACCACCTAAGACATAGTGCTCGTTTCCACGAATATATTACAAGTGGTTGCGGAGACATATTTGCTATGGAATCTACAACTAAGAACAATCTTTCAGGTGCATTAGATATTGTTAAGGGTGCATTTAAACTTGGAGTTAAATATATGAGTTTCTATGAAGAAGACGGTGAACTAGTTAGAATCACAGGGTATTTAGCTAAGAGAAGTGAAATGGAGAAATTCAGAAGAGGTGAGCAAACAATTAAGAATACAACAGGGCTTGCTGCACCAAACTATGATGTTAATCATTTGGAAGACAGGAAAGTTAGAGGTGCCTAATGGAAAAGGTACCAGTGAATAAAATAATACCTTCAAGTCTAGTTGATGGACCAGGTCATAGAACATCAATATTCCTTCAAGGTTGCAATCTTGCTTGTGATTACTGTCATAACCCAGAAACTATAAGAATGTGTATACACTGCGGTATATGTGTAGAACACTGTCCAGTAGAAGCCTTATCAGTATCCGATGAAGGCAAGGTTTTATGGGATGATGAAAAGTGTATATTGTGTGATACTTGCATAAAGGTGTGTCCTTACAATTCATCTCCGAGAATAAAGTGGATGGATGCAAATGAAGTAATGGAAGAAGTTAGGAAAAGCGTTCCATTTATAAGAGGCATAACCGTATCAGGTGGAGAAGCTGCACTTTATCCAGAATTTCTAACAGAACTCTTTACACTGGCTCAGGAAGAAGATTTAACTTGTTTAATTGACCACAATGGTACTGTAGATTTATCTGCAATTCCAGAACTACTAGAGGTTACAGACGGAGTTATGTTAGATATAAAATCTTGGGATCCACAAAGATTTAAGAATCTTACTGGTGGAGACAACACTTTGGTTAAAAGGAACCTTGTAAAACTAGCAGAGTCTGATAAACTAGAAGAGGTCAGGATAGTATGTTTACCAGGCGAAGTTGATGCAGAAGAAATAATAAGACAAATTCCGAAAAGTTTAAATAGAGAAAACATTGATATTAAACTTAAATTAATTAAGTTTAGGAACAATGGAGTAAAAGGTAGGCTAGCTAATACCGATTCTCCAAGTGATGAGTATATGAATGATTTAGAGAATTTAGCTAGACAAAATGGTTTTACTAATATCGTTGTAACTTAAGTAATAATGATTAATTTTCATTATAATCTTAGTTTACAATAAATCCCCCTCATAATGGCCGAGCTAAGTTTCGGGTATTCCCCCCTCATATTTAAGTAATATTGTGATTGGTGTTACTTAAATACAAATAAAACTTATGCTTAGGCCATTATTCTGTTTTAATTTAATTGTAGGTAATAGTAGGCAAGTATTTGACATAAATTATTACTATAGTTTGTTATGCGGGGGATATTATTGAATAAAAAACAGATAATTAAATATGCCATTATAGGCGAGCTTGTACTTATAATATGTTTATCTTTTGTTTTAATTTGTAACAATAAAAATGATAAGGGCTTAGCTGTATTTTTTGAAACACCTAACAAGGATTACATAAGCTGGGTAGACTTTGATGTAAGTTACAAGGCCTTAAATGCTGCATATAAATATGACCTAGAATCTATAGATGAAGAAGTTCACCTTGATATGATTGAGCTTTTAGCATATTTAGGAGCCAAGTATGGTGGAAATTTTTCATCAAGATACAGGCAAAAAGATTTAAATCAACTTGCAGAGAAGCTTTCTAGTAAAGAAGAAACAATGGAAAGTTTAACAAAAGACATGGAAGATTATGATTATTTTCTAGAGGCATACACAGCAGTTTTAGGTGGATATGTAGGTGAATACGAAATTCAAGTAGCCAAGGAAGATAATCCAGAAGAAAAAGAATGGGTAAAAAGATATGGCCTTAAAGCTTTCATGCCTATTGCTAAGAATTTCCCTTTTAATGATTATGATGACTTTGGAGTGTCAAGATCTTACGGCTATAAACGTAGACACTTAGGCCATGATATGATGGGTCAAACAGGCACCCCTATAATAGCAGTAGATTCAGGATATATCGAGGCTTTAGGCTGGAATAAATATGGTGGGTGGCGTATAGGAATACGCAGTTTTGACGGAAAAAGGTACTATTACTATGCTCATTTGCGTAAAAACTATCCCTACAATGAAAGCCTTAAAGAAGGGGATGTAGTTCAAGCAGGTGATGTAATTGGATATATGGGCAGGTCAGGCTATTCTAACAATGAAAATGTAAACAATATTGATACATCCCATCTACACTTTGGTATTCAACTTATATTTGATGAATCACAAAAAGAAGGGGAAAAGGAAATCTGGATTGACTGCTATGATCTTGTGAAATTCTTATATAAAAACATGTCAGAAACAGTTAAAGTAGAGGGAACTAAGGAATGGAAACGCATATATGAAATAAGAGATCCAGCTGCCCTTGATTACATAATTGAAAACAATTTAGACCTACTTCCGCCATTTAAAGAAGATGATTTTATTATGCCATTAGATGAGAGTGAATTCACACCAAAGGTTCCAGTAATTGTAGATATGGACAATGAAAAGAGGACTCAAGCTAGTGTAGATGAAGGACACTCACCTTGGAGACTAGACCCTGCTTACGTAGCTCAGGTGTTTGCTAGTCTTTTAATAGAAGAGACAGGTATAGAAGGAGATTATCCAATCCCATATGAGGCTATAGATTTAATTGGCATTAATGATAGTAGAGCTATAGCTGAAGTAAATACACCTAACTCACCAGTAAGCCGAATATACCTAGAAAGACTCATAAGGCAAGGGGATGGAGGAATTTGGACTGTAGTAGGTTACGATCCACGGGAGTAGTTTTATAAAAGTACTAGAGAATTACGAAATATCATATAGAAAGAAGGAATTTAATGAAAGTAGCTGATATGCACTGTGACACTATTTCTGCACTTAATGACAGTGGGCTCAGAAGTAATCACTTACATATTGACCTTAACAAAATGAAAAAGGGTGATTACCTAGTTCAAAACTTTGCACTTTTTATAAACTTAAAAGGTGATAGAGACCCTCTTGAACATTGTTTAAGACTAGTTGACTTATATTATCAAGAGTTAAAAAGAAATAAAGACCTTATAAGTCCAGCTTTAGATGCTAATGATATTATTGCAAATGAAAAACAAGGTAAAATATCCGGTGTACTTACTATTGAGGAAGGTGGAGTAGCAAAGGGAAGTTTAGAAAATTTAAGAAAATTCTATCGATTAGGTGTTAGAATGTTAACCTTAACCTGGAATTATGAAAACGAGCTAGGCTATCCAGCTAATAATATTGACAAATCCTCTAGACTTATACCAAGTCGCAGGGGCCTTAAAGAATGTGGAATTAATTTTATAAGAGAAATGGAAGACCTAGGTATGATTATTGATGTATCCCATTTATCCGATGAGGGAGTGGAAGATGTCTTAACACACACAAAGACTCCATTTGTAGCTAGTCACTCAAATGCAAGGGCTATTTGTAATCATCCACGTAACTTACCAGATAATTTGATAAAAGAAATGGCTGAAAGAGGCTGTGTAATCGGAATCAACTTTTATCCAGAATTTTTGGAAGATAATGACTTGGTTAATAAAGATGATGCTTTAAATAGGGTCAATAAAGGGACTATTACTGGGGTAGTAGACCACATTAATCATATAATAAACATAGCAGGTGAAGATTGCATTGGTTTAGGATCAGATTTTGATGGGATGTCAGGTCATGATAAGTTAAAAGACGCATCATATTTACCAAAACTAGCACAGGTTCTTGAGGATAGAGGTATTGCCCAAAATGTTATAGAAAAGATATTTTATAAAAATGTACTTAATTTATATAAGGAAGTATTATAAGATTAAATAATTGCGGGGGGATTTCTAGGAAAAGTCCTTAATAATAAGTTTTTCAAGATAGAACAAGCACGAATCCATCCCCTTATTAATATATTAAAGAATATAGTAAACAAATATTATGCTTTATATATTATAGGGAGGATTTATGAAAAAGAAGATATTAATAATGCTCTTAGTAAGTGTTACGTTGATATTACCACTAACGGCATGTAAAAAAGATGAAGGTTTAACAGAGATAACATTAAATGAGGTAGCTCATTCTATTTTTTATGCTCCTATGTACGTGGCAATTGAAGAAGGTTATTTTGAAAAAGAAGGTCTAGATGTAGAGTTAATAAATGGCCTTGGGGCTGATAAGACAATGACTGCACTCCTATCAGGAGAAGCTGATATAGGCTTTATGGGAGCGGAGGCATCAGTTTATGTTTATAATGAGGGAGCCACAGATTATGCAGTAAATTTCTCTCAGTTAACTCAAAGAGCTGGGAACTTCCTGGTTTCGAGAAATATGGATGATCCTATAAATGAAGACTTTGATTGGAACAGTCTTAAAGGAAAGACAGTTATAGGCGGACGTATTGGCGGCATGCCTCAAATGGTTTTTGAATTTGTTTTGAAAGAGAAAGGTTTTGACATTGAAAATGATTTAGATATTATTCAAAATATTGATTTTGGTATAACAGCTCAATCTTTTGCTTCTGGTACAGGTGACTATACAGTGGAGTTTGAACCACAAGCAACTGCTTTAGAACTTGAAGGAGTTGGTAAGGTAGTAGCATCACTTGGAGTTGAAAGTGGTAAAGTACCATATACTGCATTTTGTGCTAGAAAAAGCTATATAGAGGAAAACCCTGAAATAATTCAAGGATTTGCCAATGCTATTCAAAAAGGTATGGATTATATAGCTACCCATAGTGTTGAGGAAATCGCTAATGCTATTCATCCTCAATTTAAGGAAACAGACATAGAAACTGTTAAGATAATAGTGAAGAGATATTATGACCAAGATACATGGAAATCTGATACAATATTTGAAGAAGAAAGCTTTATTTTACTACAGGATGTATTAGATGGTGCAGGAGAATTATCAGCAAGAATTCCATATGAAGATCTTATAAACACTGAATTTGCAGAAAAGGCATTAGAAAACAGCAAATAAAAAAGAATAGTATAAAACTTTAAGTAATTTAAACAAATAACAAAATTAAAATGAAAGAGGCTCCTTTTTAAAAAAGGAGCCTTTAATAAATTCATCCATTAATTACACATAATAAATCTTTAAATATTATTAAGGACAAGCTTCGTCTAAAACACAAGAGAATTATTCAGTAACTTCTCCAGTATCTTCTTGTGTGTTTTCCTCATCTTCAAGAGGTTCAGCTTCTGAATATTCGTATGATTCGTCATCAAAATCATCGAAATCATCGAAGTCATCAAAGTCAAAATCATAATCATCGAATTCATCAGGTGCTACCTGCTTATATACTACATAAGCAATTAAAGCAACTAATGCAACAACTCCAACTATTGCCAAAATACAAACAATAACTTTTTTCTTTTTTCTTTCTTCCGCAGCTTCTTTTCTTTGAAGCATGTCATTTAGATTTAATGAATTTAACAGGTTTTCTACATTGTTTTTCATATCGGCTTCATCCTTTCTTATTAAATTACTTATATCTTATTATACCACGACATACTAGTTTTTACTAATATTAATATCGGATAAATAAGGAAAATTCCATTAAAATGGTAAATTAATATTAAACTTTTTCCATTTTTGCAAATGAAGCCATCATTTTCTTTGTTCCTGACTTAGGAAAATCCACTGTTACTTCATAATCTTTACCAGCCGTATTAATATTAGTTACTTTACCAACACCGAAGCGAGAATGTTTTACATTATCTCCGATTTCAAAATCAAGAGGTTCAAGATTACTACCTCCAAAATTCCTCGGTTGTAAAATATATGGTTTCCTGGCAACGGTTGGCTTGAGTGGATCATAATTTTTATCTTTATCCTTGTTTGATCCAGGTTTATAAGCACTTTTGTATTTTGAAAAATTCTCAATATTTAATAATTCTTCAGGAATTTCATCAATAAAACGAGAAGGGTTATTCTGTTGAATATCTCCACGGAACAATCTCTTATAAGCAGCGCTGAGGGATAATCGTTTCATTGCTCGTGTAATTCCTACGTAACATAGTCGTCTTTCTTCCTCAATTTCTGCTCTTGGATCTTCAGAGTGAATTGACATATAACTTGGAAATAATCCTTCCTCCATGCCACACATATATACATTAGGAAACTCAAGTCCTTTTGAACTATGAAGTGTCATTAAAACTACAGAATTGGCATCTTGATCGAGATTGTCAACATCTGCCACTAGTGCTATATTTTCTAAGAAGCCTGATAAAGTTGGTTCTTCTTCAGTTTCTTCTATATAAGATGCAACTTTACTTCTAAATTCACCAAGATTATCAATTCTATCTTGAAAAATAATTGGGTCAGAATCATCTAAAGAGTCTATGTAACCTATACCTTCTAATATTTCATCAAACAAATCAAGTAAAGAATAATTTTCATTATTCAATTTGGATTTAAGTACTTCAATAAAACTAACAAAAGACTTAACTCTAGAAGTTGCCCTTCTAAGGGTTGGAATGTTATCTGCATTAGTAAGAGCCTGGTAAAAGGTCATATCATTAGCATCTGCATAATTTACAATTTTATCAATAGAAGCAAGGCCGATTCCTCTCTTAGGTACATTAATAATTCTCCTTACAGATAAGTTGTCTTGGCCATTTGCTATGGTTCTTAAATAAGCAATGATATCCTTTATTTCTTTTCTAGAATAAAAGGCTTGCCCACCAATAATTTTATGGGGAATATTTTTCGAGATAAATCTTTCTTCGAAAATACGAAATTGGGCATTAGTTCTATATAATATGGCGAAATCGCTATATTTAGCCTTTCCTCTTGAAACCATTTTATTGATTTCATTTGCAATACCATCTGCTTCATCTTGGAATGATTCATATGTTGTAAAAGTAACTTTATCACCAGCTTCGTTATCAGTCCAAAGAACTTTATCTTTTCGTCCTTGATTATTCTTGATAACTGAATTTGCAACATTTAAAATGTTTTTACTTGACCGGTAGTTTTGCTCTAATTTAATAACTTTTGTTGTAGGATAGGTTTCTTCAAAGTTTAATATGTTATATATATTAGCTCCTCGGAATTTGTAAATAGACTGGTCATCATCACCTACAACACAAAGGTTATGTTCTTTCTCACCTTCTTCGTTTATACCATCTGCTAATGTATTAATTAGAACAAATTGAGCATGGTTAGTGTCTTGATATTCGTCAACTAAGATATAGCGAAAACGGTTTTGATAGTAATGACGAATTTCCTTATCTAATTTTAATAATTCAACTGTTTTGCAGATTAAATCATCAAAGTCAAGAGCATTGTTGCTTTTTAAACGCTTTTGATATTCTGTATATACTTGTGAGTATTTTTCTTTTTGAAAATCCCCCATAGCTTCTTTTGCATATTGTTCTGGGGTAATTAATTTATCTTTTGCATTAGAAATGATTGATATTAAGGTTCTTTCCTTGATAACTTTAGTATCAATATCAAGATATTTGCATACTTCTCGAATTAAAGTTTTTTGATCATCTGAGTCGTAGACACTAAAGTCTTTGTTATATCCTAACCTATCAATCCATTGTTTTAAGATTCTAAAACATGTAGAATGGAAGGTTTTAACCCAAATATTATCTGCTCCGTAACCTACAAGGTCGTTAACTCTTTCACGCATCTCTTCAGCAGCTTTGTTAGTAAAGGTAATTGCTAGAATGTTATAAGGACTAACATCATAGTTCTCCATTAAATAAGCAATTCTGTGTGTAAGAACTCTAGTTTTCCCTGACCCTGCACCTGCTAGAATGAGTAGAGGACCTTTGTAATGTTCTACAGCTTCCCGCTGCTCAGGATTTAAAGTATCGTAAATACTCATTTATTCACCTACTTATATTATGTAATGTTAATAGTTGTATTAGCTTTATCTTAAAGCAAAAATACTATGGAATTGTAAATTAACTATCTTCAATTATAGCATGAAAAAAAACCTGATACAACTTAATGAAATATAAAAAGAGAGAAAAGTAACAAAAAATGTAAAAAAAGGCAGCTAAATATAAAATATTTAGCTACTCTTAAAATTAGAAATTAAATAACAAGCTTATTTCCTATCATTTTTTTTTGTTTGATTTGTACCTTTTAAGCTTTCCATTCTTGCAAAAGCCATATCATAGCCGTCATTACCATAGTTTAAAGAACGATTAACTCTACTTATTGTAGCTGTGGATGCTCCAGTTTCTTCTGATATCTCTAAATAAGTGTTATCATTTCTAAGCATTCGTGCTACTTCAAAACGCTGAGACAAAGAGAGCAATTCGTTAACAGTACATATGTCTTCGAAAAATATATAACATTCATCTTTATTCTCAAGAGTTAATATGGCTTCAAATAATTGGTCAACGGCAGGTGTATTAATTTTCTTATTCATGAAATCACTCCCATTTGTATACTCTGTTTACTATTTTAACATGTTGAAGTCTTAAAGTCTAGTCATTGTATATTTCTACTTTGAGCTTTGTTTATTTACAGCATAATTTCCGCTTATCTATTTCTTTTTTTTCTACAGTGATTACATTCTTCTTCCTCTGGTGGATCATTATTTGGAGGGTTAGGGTTTGAATCATTT